>CAZKYQ010000005.1:35551-43148 GCA_964556975.1 uncultured Ignavibacteria bacterium | reverse complement strand
GCAGATTCTTTTCACTCCCCCAAGGATAATGACGCGCAAACTGAAAATTATGATCTTCACATATTTCCATACCCGCCTGGTTTTCCGGTTCTGACCCCGCCGATGGTCCGCGATATGTACTGCTTGAAGGATCAGGCGAAGAGCCGTTGTTATCATAACCCCAGTTGTAAGTATAATTTCGGTTATTATCGACCCCGTAGCTTCCGCCATTGTTGCGGCGGTTCTTACGCCACATGCCCCCGCCGTTGGGATTAGTTGTTTGATTATAAATATATCCATCGGGATTTACAACCGGGATGATCCAAACCTGCCGGTCATTTACTATCTCATTCGCAACCGGGTCTTCGCCATAGTTTGAGCAAAGCCACTCGGCAAAATCAAGGCAGATCGCTCCGCCGATAGGTTCGCGGGCGTGGGTGATTCCGGTAAACAATACTTCCGGCTCGTTTTCTTCGATATTGACATTGTCTGAGATTTTTATCGCCCATATAATATTGTTTTCATGACTGGTCCCGATACTGTCAACTTTCAAAATAGCAGGATAATCATTCTGCAATGAGTCCAATTTGGCAGATATTTCAGAATAAGTCCTGAACCCGCCCATTGTCAAACCGACAAACTGTTCGGAGAAATATTTTTCAACATCGGGAATAACAACATCATACTCGTATCCCAACTCGCCTATTTTAGTAATTTCTTGCTCGTTCGCGTATAATTCTAAAAATCCTTCCACGAGATTAATTTTCTGTCCGCATTCGCCCAGACCTGCATTCGTGAAAATTCTGGTAATATCAAATTTAGAACCGATATTTATCTTTATCAGGCTATACTTTTCCAAAGATTCGGCTTCTAAATTAATCGCCGATACCAGTAAAAACGATAAAATCAGCAGAAACGCAAAAAACTTTTTTAAATCTCCCATCGAAGTCCCCATAATCCTATCCGCCTTTAAGTTTTTCATTTCAACATAAATATAATCCAAATTTTGATTTTTACAATCACTTAATCCTATTTTGTTTGCCAAAAAAAAATGGGAGCCGTGAAAGGCCCCCATTTGATTGATTCCAATAATTTTATTTCAATAATGTCATCTTATTCGTCTTAGTGAAATCCCCCATTTTAATAGTATAGAAATACATGCCGGAAGAATGATTTTCACCATCCCAGATCACGCTCCGGTAACCGGCAGATTGGAATTCATCTATTACCGTCTCAATTTTCCGGCCCAGCAGATCAAATATCTCCAGCGTAACCTGCGAGGCTTCGGGAAGAGCATATTTAATAGTAACTCTGGCATTGAACGGATTCGGATAGCTCCCCAATAAAGCGTATTTTTTGGGGAGTATTTGAACGTCCATTTCCTCGGTCGTTTTAGTCGGTCCGCACTCGATTTTTTCTATGCTAAAGGCGTCTATACCAGCTTCAACAATTGAACCGGCATCAGCAAAATCAGATGCCTCAAAACGCACTTTTATTTGGTCGTTGGGCTCAACAAAGCTGTTTACAAGGAATTTTTCCTCTGTCCAGCCGGCGGAAGTTATGGGACCATGGTCAACAACATGAATCCAGGTGGCGCCATTATCGGAGGAGATATACACCGTGAAAATATCATCATTGGGATTATCGCCTGCAAAATTCGTGTACCAAAGAGCGTAATTTATAAGCACCGATTCTCCGGTAAGATCCATCAGTGTCGGGGAGATCAAGAACGTGGATCCGCCGTCAACATCGCTATTGCATTGATTTAACGAACTATTGTCGGTAAGATAACATTGGCCGGAACCGTCATAATCGGCGGCGGGGTCGCCCCGGTCGCAGTTTACGGGAATTCCACGATCCCATGGACCATCCACCAAACCGGGAGAATTCTCAACCGTCCATCCGAGGTCTTCCTCAAAATTGTCCGTCATCAACGTGGTGAAGGAACTAGCGGAATACAAGCTATATGCTGAATTTGGCGCGTCGGATGGATCCGTTATAATCTCTGATTGGTCAGTTTGGGCTGAAAAATAATACAGCACTTCATTCCCGCATTCCAGAGCTGGAAATACTGCTTGATAGACATTGGGCGAAATAACCTGCATATCAATGGCTGCCCAGCCGGAGCCGTCATCATAATGAAGCATCCCGGTACCGGGCTGAGGATTTTGAACAACACCGACAACCTCAACGTCTATCGTTGTGCCGCCATCGGGATTGAGTATTTCGGGTTGCCCGTTAGGATAAACAAATTCTATCATATGAACTTCAGGACAGTCCATATTGTGCGCGTTAAAGCCGGCACAAAGCTCATCATAATGCGGCGTGCCGTCATAGATATTGCCGTTGTCATCATCAAGAGTCAGGTAATCAATTGTGACCGATGGGTCAATTGAAGAACCGGAATGTAAAAGCATGGCGTTGACGGCCAGATTGGCGATAATATCCATAAAAGTATTCGGATAAGTAACTTCCAACGCAAGCCGAGAGTCCCAAACACATCCTGAAATTAACTGCCCGCAATAGTGGATTTCGCCGCCACACGGATATTGAACATTATTAGAGGCGTTTCTTATCCCCTGACTGCAATCGTTTTGAAACCCGTAGGCAAGCTGGGGATCGTCGGTAATTAAAACGCCCATGACATCGCCCATGCCTTCGCCGTACTGTCCTTGTCCGCTTCCGGCCATATTAACAAGATGGTGGCCGTATTCATGATGGATAACCGTCGAGAAAGCGGTATTGGCGCAGCCTCCTCCTGACATGAAGAAATTAATTGAACTATAATCGTAATAAGCGTTGCAGACATCGTTGAGATTTACATTGACCGGGAATTCGGCTTGCTGAAGGCCGGGATAATTAGGATTGTAAGTCAAAGTAAAATCACGAACTTTATTTGCATGAATATAACCATTTACCTGCGACCGAACATACTCGGAATTGTTTTCCTCATTATGAAGAAAATTTGCCGGTCCGGGAGGAGTGACGGAATCTACTAAGATGGCGTTTGGGCCCGTTTGATTAAAAACGTGAAACCACTGGCCCCAAATTTCCGATGTTACTACGACATCTTCGCTGCCGCCGTTGGGAATGATAAAATCACCATTCTCATCGGCATACGCGGAACCAACGCCCTGAATAGTCGCCCGAGCGTACGGCATAGGTGTTGAAACTTCGGTACTGCAAATATCCGCTCCGAAGCCCTCCGTTGCCATTCCGCTTATGTTACCGGTAACATCAACATTCAAAATCATGTCTTCGGAATAAAGAATCCCGCCGGTTTGAGCATCAATAAGAAGCAGCCATTTCTGATAATCGATTGAGGCGTACATGCCGTTGTCGGCGATTACTTCCATTGCAATTGCGGGTTCATTGACAATCAAATCGTCAACGCCTGCCCAAACAACCAGTGTAGGCTCGCTTATATTTTCCAATCCGGAATCAAAAGATTTAGCCGCGCTAATCGCCAGATTCGCGTTTATCGAAACGCCAAAAGGAGCCGCGAAACCACCCAGATCTTTTAACGATGATGCCGCAAGAACAAGAGGATAATTATTTTCATTTTTTACAAGCAGCCTCAAATCGGAACGGAACACAGGAATATCTCCGCTAACTTGAGTGTAGTAAACAAGCGTGAACTTATAATCGTCCGTATCGCGATTGTACATGACAGGCTGAGCGTATCTGCCGTCAAAAAGATTGCTTCCGATTCTCAAATCCTGCGCCCCAACGCCGTAAAGACCGGAATAGCTTTGACGGAATTGTTCTGCTGTTGCCTCAGGACTTGTGCCATGCCCGAATGGCTTTCCGTAAATTCTGGACATTTGGTCATTTTCAGAATAAACTTTCAAACCGGGATAAGCAGAATTAAGGCGATAAACAGTTTCGCTTTTCAAATTCTGTTCGTCCGCTGATAACAGCGCAAACGTAAATACCGCGATTAGAACTGACGCTAATAGAATTTTGGCAATTTTCATTGGCCTCTCCCCATTTAGAATTAAAGTAAAATCAGAATTCTATTTTTCTTTTGCTGACAAATGTAATAAACCATAGATTGAAAAATAATCAAGGCTAAAAACATCATATTGCTCCCGATATAAAACATATTTGAAAATAAATGCGTTCCAATAATTCTGCTAACTTATGGATATTAATTAGAATAGCAGAATCGATGAATTATTATTGTCCAATAATCGGCTACAGTTTTACGTGAAGCCATTTTCCGTTTCGGAAATACGCATAGTATGCAATCGCCGAAATCGCAGTCGCGCCGGAAATTGACCACCACACCGCAACTTCGCTAAAACCAAGCAGTTGCGTGGATATATAAATGGCCGGGACCTCCAGAAGCCAGGAATGAATGATACCGAATATCATCGCCGGCCTGTTCTCGCCAACGCCAGTGTAGACATTCTCTATCATTAGATGAAAAGCAAGAAACGGAAAACCGATTGCCAAAACGCGCAGAAGTTTGACTCCTCCCCGAATCACTTCGGGAGCGTCAAAAAACCTGCTCATGATAAAACCTGCCCCGAAAAATACAATTAGAGCCATTACGGTCATAACGCCAACTCCCAAGAGAATAGATTGGTTGGCCGTCTTTTTCGCGCGTTTTTTTTTCCGGCGCCAAGATTGTGCCCTATAAGCGCCGAAATCCCCAGACCTATTCCTACCAATACCATAATTCCAAAAGCGGATATTCTTATGCCAACGCCATAGGCCGCGACAACTCCAACGCCAAAAACCGCTATCATCGGCATTATGACAATCCTTGCCAGCGAAAACGAAAACGATCCTATTGCCGATGGAAATCCGATTTTCAGTATCTTAAGCATAGAGGAAAACCGTACATGAAGACTGCTTCGAAAATGAAGCTTTACATTGGCAACCCCCGAATACAGAATTATCATTCCGCCCGAAAACGATAGAAGATACGAGATGACGGACGCCCAGGCCGCTCCGGCCACCCCCATCTCAGGGAATATCCAAATTCCAAAAATCATGAAGGGATCGAGAATAATATTTACTATATTCATACATATCATCATTATCATGGCCATCCTGGGGTTGGCTATTCCTCTTAACGCGGTAAAAATTGAATAGGTCGCGAAATTAAAGCCAATGCCGATAAATATTATCCTGCCGTATATTATTCCCATTTCAAGAACCTGTTCCTTCGCGCCCAGAAGCTTCAAAGAGATTGGCGTTAAAAAATAGCCTAAAACTCCGAAGAATATTGCCACAAGCCATTTCAGAAGAATCGTTTCTTTAATTGATTGCTCCGTACGAGATATGTCCCCCTCGCCATAGCGGCGGGAGATTATCGCGACCGAACCCACGCCGACTACCATATTCGCCGAATGTATAACCCATAGGAATGACTCGAAGAAGGTAATGGCCGCCACAGGCTCCGGCCCCATCATCGAAACCCAGTACATATCGATGAGGTCATAAATGTTGCCCATGCTGAACCCGATCATCGACGGTATCCCCATCCTGAGGATTGATTTTATTATCGAGCCTTCGGTGTGGTCTGGTAGATTTATTTTCTCAATCTTTTGCATTCTTATCCTTAAAATACCGTGCCGTCATGTGACCTTACATGACGGTTATCTGCCGGTCGGGCGACCCGTCAGCACGAGAATCGTTATTATACGGAAAAAATGAGAATATGCTCTATGTTTTTTTTACAGTGGCGGCAGGTCCCCGCACCTGATGTCAACAGTCAAGTACGGGGACTTGACCGCACTCGGAATCCCTCCGGGATTTGACGCAAGGCTGTAGGCGGGAAGCTTGTCTTCCCGCAGATTCTTTATCGAATATTTTTTATCAGTGCGCCGGCAGACGACTCGTTGGGGGATAAACCCCCAACCTTGTATCTTTAATTTGTGTTTTGATTATATTAGAACGGATCGGGATGAAACTGACACGGGATGTTCTGGTTCTGGTTGCCAAGCGCCTGCTTGGCAACCTGTATCGCACATTTTAAGGTAACAAAGCAACGCTTGGTTGCCAGCACAATGCTGTCGGGTCGGGCGACACCGACAGCACGAGCATCCCGTTGGGGGATAAACCCCCAATCTACAAGATCCCGCATATTGTCATTCCCGAAATCTCTGATCGGGAATCCAAGGCGTGGCCGTGTTCTGGATCCCGGATTCATACGGATCGAAACGGATCAAGTCCGGGATGACAATAGGATGCGTACAGCCAAGCTGCCGCCTATGTTACTTTTTTGTGATTAGAAAATTACTCGAATAATAAATCGGGGCGAGAGGAATTGAACCTCCGACCTCACGGACCCGAACCGTGCGCGCTACCAGGCTGCGCTACGCCCCGAAATTATCTTTCCATCGCCGTTTGCGACGATGATTTAAAATAGAAAACCTTATTGAATTGTCAATATGAATTATGCTCTCCCCTATTTAAAGATCAGGGTTTTTCAGTTTTTCCAGATATTTCGCGGGCAGGCCGCAGGGTTTTCCCGTTCCAACTCTGGAACAAAGCAGTCCGGTTTCGGCGTAAATCGCTTTTTGGCCGGCCTGATTCATAATTTCATATTCCAGAATAAAACTGGCGCGATGAACGGTCTTAACCGCTACAGAAACTTCAATTATCTCATCGAAAACGAGCGGCCTTAAATATTCGACGTTGATTTTGTTGATTATAAATTCATAACCCTCATCCCGCATTGTCTTATAGGAAATTCCTAATTCGCGCCAGTATTCAACGCGGGCAATTTCAAGGTATGTCACGATATTTGTATGATGGACTACGCCCTGAAGGTCCACCTCGTCAAAACGGACCCTCCAGGAGATGCGAAATCGCGAACTCAAACTGATGATGAACTCTCCGCCATCAGATCGGCGATTGCTTTGGAAAGCTGTTCAATCCTGAACGGTTTTTTCAGTACTTTATCAATGCCGTTTTTAATTATCTCCGACTGTTTCGGTTCCTGCCCCCAGCCGGATATAAGAATATAGTTTATTTCCGGGTCGATAGCCTTGAATTTCGCCGCTAATTCCAATCCCGAAATATTATCAAGCAGGTTATCCGCTATTACAATTTTATAACTGTTTCCGTTGACAATCGCCTGTTCAAATTCTTTTATGGCACCGGAGGAATCGGCCACAACCACCGGGTCATATCCCATTCCGGTAAGCATACCGGTCAGAAGCTCTCTTATAACATCCTGGCTGTCGACGGCGAGGACCCTGATTGCCTTGGGGACTTTTAACGCCTTTTTTTTCGCCACTTTTGTTGAAGCGTTCTTGGATGGAATCACCATCTTCCATCTATCAACGGATATGCCTCCGCTTTTCTGGCCCCTGCCATATTCCAAGCTGATATTGCTGCCCCGGAGCCATGCGGGGCGTGTATTGGCATTGGGAGGAGGCGGTAATTTTACTCCCTCCAATTTCAGAATAATAGACTTGTTCCTATTTCTCGCTGTTAATTTCAGTTTGCTGTTTTTCCCAGCCTTATCAAACGCGAGCGATAAAAATCTGCGTATGAATCGGGCCATTTTTTCAGCCGGAACTCCGGTATCCGGAAGATCATTCTGGCTGGTAAAATCAATAACAGGCATGTTGCGACTGGATTTTTTTAGGCTGCTCAA
>CAZKYQ010000005.1:13981-35451 GCA_964556975.1 uncultured Ignavibacteria bacterium | reverse complement strand
ATTTCAAGCCATCTGATAAGGCTTTTTATATCCGAATTACCGTTAGCTTTGGAATATTCCGAGATTAATGTCTCAAGTTCGCCGGTGATTTTCTTAACGGTGCGGTAGGATTCAATATTTTTTTGCGGAGCATTAGATGTTTCGGAGTCTATCGTTGATGTTTGCGTTAGATTGTTGTCTTGAACAGCATGTTTTTTAAGGCGTATTGAAAGCCCATGGATTATCTTGCATGCGTTGTAGAAAAACTCAAAATCGACATTGGGCTTGCGCCTGCCCTCCATCCGTACGAAGAGTATTCCATTATTATCAGGCATTGCGCAAAAAGCATAAGATCGCCGCTCAACAAACTCCTTAAAAGGCGGAAGCTGGTCAAAACCGATTAATCCCGATGGAGCTGTTGAGATATCAATATCTAAGTTTTCATTGAAATTGAGAATGCTGCCAACTGCCTCGGGTTCCGAAGACATTTGAATTTTCCATTCCAGACTTGAATTGATTGCGAGATCGAACCTGTCTCCACCCAGAATTCTTGTCAAAGTCCAGGTAATTCCTCTGATTACTCCCTCGCCCGAACCTTTGAGCTTCGACGTCACATATAGCTCATCGCCCAAAGAACTCATCAAGGCCTTCGTATTCTTAAGTGATGTCGCGACAGAACGCATCCGTCTGCCAAGAACGAGGGCCGCACCTAATTGTTCGCCAAACTGTTCCAGCAAATCGATTTTTAGTTTTCCCGGTTTGTAAGGACCCTTACCAAAAAGGGTAACAACGCCCCAATGTTCGCCGTTGGAAATTATGGGTATAAACGCCATATGAGTAAAACGATCAGTTTTTCCGCCAAAAACCTCAAAATCACGGCTCAATCTCAGGTTTCTGATTATCAGAAGACGCTTGTTCTTTGCTGTCCGCCCAATAGCGGTTTCGTCGAGATTTAATGTCTCAAGACGCCGGGCCATTCGGGCCGAAAGCCCTATAAACGAACTTAAAATAAGGTTCTGCCTCGCAGGATGAAATATATGAGTAGCTCCGCCCGATAAATTGAGCATTGTTACAATTCGGTCAAGAGAGAAGTTTAAAAGTTCAATTAGACTTCCGCTTGATGCTGCCAATTGGGTGATCTCGCTTATTGCTCTTTGCTGTCTTTCCTCGTAAAGTTCCGCATACAACGAAGATTTTTCGGAAAAAATAGCGATAATTTGTGAAAAAATCAAAAATCCGAACCCAATTAGCAATACCATTTGATAATAAGGAAACGATTGAAGGTCCTGATCAAAAAGTGTTATCGATTCGTATAAATAAAGGCTTGCTACAATTAAAATTATGCCGCAAACCCAGAATAAATAGAATATTATGCCTCGCGCGCGCTTCCCGGCTCCCAAAAAAACTACGGCCCCAAGACATAAACTCAGGACAATTAAAATATGATGACCCATGCCGAAATTATGTGACAAATTGGTGAAATAAGCAAATATTTTCTGGCATTTTGGGTCTGTTTTGGCGAACCAAGAATTAATAACGGATTTCCTTGTAAAATAAATTATTGGTTAAAGTATAACTTTAGGGCTTTGCAGTGCCAAATATTTATCTAAATAGACCAAAAATAATTTGACATGGCGGAACTTTTGGTCGTATTATTATATTTACGTATGTAAATGTATCGATGGGAGGTTTTATGCCGGAAGATTTATGTGAATACCTGATTATAAACAAAGAAAAGGTCAGCCAAATTAAAAAGGGAATTGCTCCAAACGAGCTTATTTCAAGAATGGCCGAAAGATTCAAGGCCCTCTCCGATCCTTCCCGTCTGAAAATAGTCTTGGCCCTGGAATATGACGACCTATGTGTTTGTGATATAGCCGCTTTAATGGGGCTGTCTCAACCATCGGTTTCACATCATTTGAGGTTTTTACGACAATTAGGAATTGTCAAATTTCGTAAATCAGGCAAAATGGCCATGTATTCATTGCGGGATAGGCGTATCTCCGGGTTCCTGGCAGTAGCCAAAGATTTTTCCCGAGATTATGTCTGACCTATAAGGTTTCATCATATTGATGAATGTTAGCATATTGACAAGGCCATTTTAGAAATGAAAGATAAGAATTTGGTAAATAAAACGTGTGACTTGAAGTTCGGAATTCGTGGAATGGACTGCCCTGACTGTGCCTTGACGATTGAAAAATCTGTTTCTAAAATGCCGGGCGTAAAATCTGTTGAAGTTGATTTTATAAGCCGCACCCTATTGGCTTCGGGCGATGATTTGATCGCGGATAAAATATCAACAAAAATAGAATCGCTTGGTTATGAAGTTCGACAACCTCAGGATCATGCTTCTTCAGATGAGAACAGTAACGATAAAATTCCCAAAAGCCAGATTATTATAATTATTGGCTCCGCCCTGCTTGTGCTGGCAGGAGGACTGTTTTTTCAGTTTTCTTCAATTACTATCATTGGTAAGGCTCTGATTTTTGCCGGCGTGATAATGGGAGGCTGGAAAATAGGGCGCAAGGGGCTGCTGTCCCTTCGTAATCTTAGATTGGATATGAATTTCCTAATGTCCACGGCGGTGATCGGGGCCATCGTTATCGGCGAATGGGTTGAGGGAGGAGTGGTAATAGTCCTTTTTTCGCTCGCGCAACTTCTTGAGACTCATAGCCTTGCTCGATCAGGGCGAGCCATAGAAGCCCTGATGGACCTCTCCCCTGACAAAGCTGTTATAAAAAAAAACGATCTAGAGTCAGTAGTCGAAATAGACGAAATTGACATCGGTGATATTGTCATAGTCAGGCCGGGCGAGAATATTCCCGTTGATGGGCGCATTGTCTTAGGAGTTTCGTCGGTAAATCAGGCTAATATTACCGGAGAATCTGTCCCTATATCCCGAAAAACCGGAGATTACGTATATGCCGGTACCATAAATGGCGATGGCGCGCTTGAAATTGAATCGATAACCAAGCCTGAAAATACAAAAATGAAGAAAATCATCAGGCTTGTCGAGGAAGCGCGAACAAAACGGGCGCCTATGCAGGGTTTCGTAGATAAATTCGCCGTAATTTATACCCCGATAGTTACCTGCATGGCGATAATTGTGGCCGTCGTCCCTCCTCTGCTCTTTGGCGCCTTATGGATTGATTGGATATACAGGGCCTTGACCCTGCTTGTTATCGCTTGCCCCTGCGCTCTGGTGATATCAACACCCGTAACAATTGTATCGGCTTTGACCAATGCCACCAGACATGGAATTCTTATTAAGGGCGGCATATTTTTGGAAAATCTGCATAAAATCAAGGCTGTCGCCTTTGATAAGACAGGAACTATAACTAAAGGCACCTTAGCTGTTCAAAAGATAGTGTCATTGGACAGTTTGGGCGAAAACGGATTGCTTTCCATAGCCGCGACAATTGAAAAACGGAGCCAACATCCAATTGGAGCCGCGTTAATGCGGTTTGCGCATGAGAATAAAATACAATATGGAACTCCGGATGATTTTAACTCATTTCCCGGAAAAGGCGTTTGTGGAGATATTGACGGCGAGAAATATTATATTGGAAACATAGCGTTATTCGATGAAATAAGGGGCTTTAACCTGAATATCGAAGAAATACACAAGAAACATGAATATAAGGCACAAACGATCGCATATCTGGCTAATTCAAGAAAACTCCTGGGTTTTATCGTTTTTGCTGATGAGATAAGGCCTGAATCCGGGCCTGCGATAACAACATTAAAGGAACTGGGTATCGAACATACCGCGTTACTGACAGGAGACAATGAATCAACCGCAAAAGAAGTTGCATACAAGACAGAGATAGATGAGTTTTTCGGGGCGCTATTTCCTGAAAGCAAAGTAAGAGCGATTGAGGAAATGAAATCAAAATATGGCTGTGTTACAATGGTTGGCGACGGTGTCAATGACGCTCCCGCTTTGGCGGCATCAGATATCGGAATAGCAATGGGCGCGATCGGCTCTGACGCGGCATTGGAAACAGCGGATATAGCGCTTATGTCCGATGATCTTTCGAGAATCCCCTGGGCATTCAGGCTCTCAAGAAGGGCTTATGGACTTATTATAGCTAATATCGTAATGGCGATTGGTATTAAGGTAATCTTTATCGGTTTGGCATCATTTGGCCTGGCGACCCTTTGGATGGCCGTTTTTGCCGATATGGGGGTTTCGCTGATAGTAATCATAAACGGTATGAGAGCGTTAAAATATAGCTGAATCCTCGAAATTATCTGTTTTCTTTAATATAATTCACTTGACAGACCCGCAAAGGCCATATTATTCTTGTTATAAGTAAAGTGTTTGAATTATTAGCGACAATAAATCGCTTAGTTTTGGGCCATTATTTTTCGGCCACAATTGAAAAGAAAAACACTTGCGTATATGTTCTGCAGACGCTTTTTAACTATTTAACCGGAGGTATGTTTATGAAAAAACTAAAAATGGGCATTGGTATTTTGGGAGTTGTGCTGTTAAACCTGCTATTATTTGGCTCAATGGCGCAGGCCCTTACGATTTTGCCGGGAACTGATCTTTTTGAAACACCGGAAAGCCCTTACACCTATATGGATTTTGGGCTTGTCCCAATACCGGCTGATTTTTTTGGGCCAGGTTCAGATCCATTTACCGGCACGGTTGCGCTAAGGGGCGTACCGTCTACTACTAATCCTCCTTCTATTCTCGGACCTACTGATACGATTGTGAAGAGAACCAATCAGGCGGAACTTCCTACATGCGGCTCCGCAGCGACAGTGGATATTGAAATTGTGGCATTATCATTAACCAGTGTCACGCCAATAACAGTTACCTATAACGGCGGACAAAATCCCGAAAATTGGGATATTGACGTTTGCCTATCCAGCGATTCAGCGCAGACGCCCGGTTCTATGACGATCAATCAAGACTGCCCGGAGGGCGGCACATTTGACGCCAATCTGCCAGTCCTGCCGAAATTCACTTTCACTCGTTTCACCGAGATAAGAGTTCTTGACTTTGGCAATGAAGGTATTCCTCCAATTAGCTTTGGAACCACAAATGGTCATTGGCTCCATTTTGATCCGGGATTTGGCGTGATTACCTCGCCCGGCGGCCTGACTGTCGATCATAATTGCAATGGAAACCCCAATGTACCTGTCGGCGCAAGCAGTAATTTCTTTGCAAGTTTACTGGCCATCCCCTGCGATTGCGTTAATCCCGTCCAGGATTTCGCTATTGACACGACTGTTTTCCAGAATCCTGTTGCCAGCCATGCGGTAATCCCTCCCCTTACTCCGGATGTCATTCCCACTTTGAACGAATGGGGCATGATTATTCTTATGCTTCTTTTGGTGACTTTCGGTACGATAGCCATTATCCGCAGGAGAAAGGCGGCGACGGCCAGAGGATAATAATGCGAGAGCCGATTTTTATTCCGTCCATTTTTTCTAAAGTATTAGCGGTGATTTTGGTGATATCATTCGTTGGTATTTTGGTGTCGGTGTGGGTTTACGATCATATTACAAAACTCGATCTTGGCGGCACGTTAATTTGTGCCGTCATTATCGCGTACATTGTGCATCTGTGGATATATTATGGTCGTAAATCGGAGGACGATGAAAGAAGCGATCTTTAAATTATTACTTCAGGAATCATTTACAAACTTTTTTGAGAGAGGAGTCTAAATGAAAAATTCGTTACTTTCAAAATTAGTAAAGGGAGGCAATACCGAAAAATGCTTGCTCGGTGGACAAAGTAAAATTATACTCTTTGCGATTTTTCTTATGTTAATTTCCAATACAGCTCTTCGCGCGCAAGCTCCCGCTGATTTTAAGGTTGAGGCTTTTGGCGGATCGTACGCACCTTATGGAAGTAATTATGAGCTCGTAATTGATTCTGCCGGCACCTGTAATTATCTTTGGAGCGATTTAGAAACTGACAGCACCTATGAGATAACCATATCGATTACCTCGGACCAAATGGACTCTCTTTACGACACCGTTACGGTGGTTTCTTTTTTCAGCCTGAATAACCTTTATGAAGGTAATTGGGCTGACGGTTCAGGCATTGTGCTCAGGATTACGGCTTCCAACCAAACTCACTCAGTTGAGGCAAAAAATTACGAGCTTCTCGCGCTCAACAGAATCGTCTGGTTCATTAACGATATGCTATCATCATCGGGAGTCGACCTAAACTACCATTTCCGGGGTAATTGAGAAAGGAGAGAAAGCAATGAAGACGATTAATAAAATTATGTTGTTTGCATCAGTGTTTATGCTGTCTCTTCTCATTTCGGGACCCGCCAATGCCGCCAAAAGTCATGGAACTACAGTAGAAAGGGATGCGAACGGTTGTACAGTCCATGTGACGCTTCAATTCGGCGTAGAGGGCGATTCGGCGCAAGTTGTGGAAGTTTCAAACGCGTTAACTCCAATCGGCAATCTTACATGCAAGATTGCCTGCCCTGATCCTTTAACAGATTCATGCACTGTTGACGTTACGGTTTCGGTTGTGGCCTGGTCCGATCTTCCCGACAGCGAACAGGCATGGTATCATCATATAACAGTAGTCGACGACGACGGCAACCCGTCCATGGCGACCATCGGTACGCCCAATGGCGCGAGCGGAAGCGGAACATATAGAGCGGGAAGTTCGGCCGCGGAGTTTCAACATGAGGCTATGCATAACGCCGGATTATCGGATTCATATTGTGGAAATCATAGAGGACACTACGGATTTACAGAACCGTCATGTCCTGATCCTCCCGGCCCGAACCCATGTGATTGCGTCCTTCCAGCACCTCCTCCCACCAAGGCAAGATGCACAAAGCCTTGTACAGGATCTGAAAATGATATCATGGCGACATTGAGCGCTTCTGTTACTTGTGATAATATCCTGGCCGTAGTGGCGCTTGCCAGTCTGAACTCGTGTCCTGTTGATCCTTGTTGTCCCTCTACCCCGCCCGACGGTGACGACTGCACTGATCCGGCTCCGATTCCGGAGGAGGGCATTCCCTACCAGGATTCCCGCAATACAAACAACTACAATAATTCCTGCTCGTTAACAGGCGGTTTCGATAGCAACGATGTCATTTATGAATTACTATTAACTCAACCTCGGTTACTGACTGTTTCATTATGCGGTTCGGAGTTCGACACGAAACTTGGCATATTCTATGAAAACTGCTGTACGGGGCCCGGCACCGAAATGTTTTACAACGACAATGAGTGCGGGTTACAATCCGAAATCACGGCCGAATTTCTACCCGGCAGGTATTTTATTGTCGTGGATGGAGCCGGAGGTACAATCGCGGCAGCAGGCTATTACACTTTGAATATATTTGAGCCCGCAAACAGCATTCCCACGCTTAGTGAGTGGGGTATTCTGGTTCTTTCATTGCTACTATTGGCAAGTGGAACTGTTGCCATTATTCGGCGAAAGAGATTCGCGGCTTCTAAATAGCCAGAAATACATTGTTGATAAAAAGGGCGTTAACAAAACGCCCTTTTTTATTTGTCTTTATCTAAGCAATCGTCGTCTTCGACTTCGATCCTTATTTCGCGTCTTCCGTCCTTAAGTTCCTCTATTTTAACATTTGGATTTTTAATTCCTTTTTTAGCCAGCTCTTTCACTATTTCGCTTTTTATTTCTTCGCCGGTCTTGCCCTCGGTATCGATATTGAGTTTTACATCAGGAGTACATTTAAAATCAAATGCCTCTCCGTCCTTCAATATCGTCATGCTTTGAGTTTCCTTTTTAATTTTCTTGGAACCACTGTCATCGCTGTAGCTAATATCGATTTTTATCTCCCTTTGACCGTCAGGTTTTGAGATAACGACGACATCCGCGTCATCATACCCTCTTTTTTTCAGGCCTTTTTCAATTTCCTCTTTAACTTCCTGATCCGTTTTGCCCTCGGTCTCGACCTTTAGCTCGATTTTATCCCTAACCTGGGCGTAAATGCTGCCGAATTCCTTAATTACCACAGGCGAAACCGAAACCGTAAAATCAAACATACCCCCATCCGAATTTGACATTGAAACCATCGCCGAAGTTATTTCATCTACCGCTTTCTTAGATGGCAAATTCTCAAAAATAGTCTTGACCGTTTTCCCATCCGATTCAATCGAAATTTCAATATCGTCATAGCCCAACGCTTTTAACATATCATCCGCGTCGCCGTTACCAGTCCAGTTTTGAGCGTTTATTCCGCTCAATGTCAGGTCGTAGCCGACAGTCTTGTCATAGGAAATTGGCACGAGAAGAAGGAACATAAAAACACAAATTGCTGATACAATTCCGAATGAGAATTTTGGGTGCGTATTAATTTCATTTTTTATCTTAGACATTATTGAGTTCTCCTTTTTATCTTCTTTTAAGGCGGCTGTTTCCAGCCTCGATTTTAAAACGGTAAATGACGTCGGTTCCGAAATATCAGCCTCATGCGATAAATTGATGGCCGATTCGAGGACGCAAACGGCCTCCGCCTCGCGTGAGCAGGAGCGGCATGTTTTTAAATGCTCCAATATTTCGGGGTTCGGTTCCCCGGCCTCATTCAAACGTCGTCTTACTTCGCGGCAACGCATACTCCGCCTCAACTTTCGTTTCGTTAAGTATCTTTGCGGGAAGATATCGTTTTAACTCTTCGCGCATCTTCTTTCTCGCCCTTGAAAGGCGCGATTTTATTGTCCCTTCCGGTTTGTTGTGCATCCTTGCCAGTTCGGCAACGCTCCAACCCTCTATTTCAAAGAGCGTAACCAGTGCCCTTTCCTCCGCTGAAACCGCCTTAAATGCCCTTTCGAGCCAAATCCGGGCTGTTATTCGACCCGAATTGTCTGCGACCAGGCCATGATCCTGCGGTCTATTCATGCGCAGTTGGCTTCGCCACCACTCCCGGCGTTTACGCGTTTTGTACATGTTGATAATGATCCTGTATAGCCATGGCTTGAATGATTCCGGTTTGGCAAGCGTATCAAGCTTTCTCATGGCCGCAAGCAACGCATCTTGGTAGAGGTCGTCGCCGTCGTCACGGTTGCCGGCAAGTCTTCTGCAGAACGCCTCCATCTTAGGGTGCTCACTTTCGAGATATCTCCAGAACAGGTCCCTATTCATATTCATACCTTAAGACGCCTTGAGCCGGTTTTCGGTTGCATGAGGAAACTGCATATAATGGATTATACGCGGTAACTTGGCTGTTCAGGAAGAAATAATTTTATGGGCGGGTGTCGGAACAAAGGCCCCCGACCCACGGCTTCGATCCTGTGAGAAAAGGATTCTACAGAAAAAGGCGGGCTAATACCCGCCTTAAAACGTATTATAATTTAAAATTTATGCTATCGCTTGCGCGCCTTTATCAATTGCTTTTTTATTAAGCTCGATCATGGAATCGTTAGCTCGCTTATAAACTTTACCGATACTGTTTTTTAACGATTCGACGGAAATAGCGCCTGTTTTCTTCGCGAATGCCCCAAGCAAAACCATATTAGCGGTCCTGATATTGCCGACCTTTTCGGCAAGTTCAGTAATGGGTATATCAATGGCGGTAATATCAGTACGCGTTGGTCTTGAGGATACCAGCGATGAATTTATAATCATCAAACCATCGGGCTTGAGCGAGTCCTCGAACCTTGCCAATGACGGCTCGTTCATAACCATAAGCGAATCGGGGGTTCCAACCACCGGCGAGGCCACCGAATCACTGGAGACAACTACCGAACAGTTTGCGGTTCCGCCCCTCATTTCCGCGCCGTAGGCCGGAAAGAACGTAACGTTTTTATTATCAAGCATACCGGCATAGGCGAGCATAATACCGCCCGAGATGATCCCCTGGCCGCCGAAACCCGACATAATAATTCCCTGATACATCCTTACGCCTCCTTCTTTGGCGCAGTTTTCAGCTTTGATCGTTGGTCATCTTCGGGTTGTTTATAAACGCCCAGCGGAAAGAACGGTATCATCTCGTTTCTGATTCTATCGAGAGATTGCAAGGGGGTCATGCCCCAATCGGTCGGGCACTGCGAGAGTATCTCAACCATCGTAAATCCGCGGCCCTGAAGCTGATATTCAAACGCCCGCTTGATGGCCTTCTTGGTTTTCACGACGCTCGCCGGCTTATCAACAGACGTACGCTCGAGGTAAACGGGGCCGTCGAGTGCCGCTAATAATTCGCAGACTTTGATAGGATAACCGTTGGCCGCGACTGTCCTCCCGGCAGGCGATGTCGTTGATCTCATACCGAGTAGAGTAGTCGGCGCCATCTGGCCGCCGGTCATTCCGTAGATAGCGTTGTTTATGAATATTATAGTGATATTTTCCGACCGGGCCGCCGAATGGACCATCTCCGCGGCGCCTATTGAAGCAAGATCACCATCGCCCTGATAAGAGAAAACGAGCCTGTCGGGAAGGCACCTTTTTATACCGGTCGCGATTGCCGGGCCCCTGCCATGGGCGCCCTGAATCATATCAACATTCATATATTCATCGGCGAAAACCGAACATCCGACCGGACCGATTCCTATCGTATTTTCCTGCACGCCAAGCTCTTCATAGCATTCGGCTACGAGTCGATGAACGACGCCATGCCCGCAACCCGGACAATAACGCATAGGAGTGCTGGTTAGTCCTTTTGTTTGTTCAAAGACGACTTTTTCCATAATTTATCTCCAGTTAGAATTACTATCTCGCAACAACTTTAGAAGTATCTCCGGCAAATATTTTTCGGGCAACTTCGAGGACCTCTTCCCCTGTTGGTATTCCGCCCGCCGGACGCTTATGCAAATGAATTTCAGCTCTTCCGTTTAAGGAGAGTTGGACATCTTCAAAATACTGTCCGAGGCTCATCTCCACAACGAGAATTTTTTTGACTTTATCTCCCAATTCTCTGAATACTTTCGTTGGAAATGGCCAGACGGTTATCGGCCTGATAAACCCGATTTTCAGACCCTCTTTGCGGCCAAGCGCCATCGCCGTCTCGCAAACCCTGGCGGAAGTGCCATAGCCCGTTATAACCAGATCGGCATCATCGGTATTAATTTCTTCATAGCGGACTTCATTCTCGCGTATTTCATCGTATTTTTGCTCAAGCCTGAAGTTCCATTCTTCCATTTTCCCGGGACGAAGATCATAAGATTTCACAACGCGGCGTTCTTCGGGTTTAGAGCCTCTTAAAGCCCACTCAGGGAGCTTGAAAGTTGCGGGATCAATCGGATCAAAATCAAAAGTTATCGGCTCCATCATCTGCCCAAGAATGCCATCGGCAAGTATCATTGTCGGAATGCGGTATTTAAATGCCAGTTCATAGCAAATTCTGGGAAAGTTTGCCATTTCCTCAACAGTTTTTGGCGCCAAGACTATAACGCGGTAATCGCCATGTCCGCCTCCGCGGGTAGACTGGAAATAATCGCCCTGTGAAGGAGCAATATTGCCAAGCCCGGGGCTTCCTCTCATAATATTCGCATAGAAGATAGGAAGTTCGGCAGCGGCGCAATATGAAATCCCTTCCTGCTTAAGGCTGATTCCAGGAGATGATGACGACGTCATTACTCTGCTTCCCACTGCGGCCGCTCCAAACAGCATATTTATGGCCGCGACTTCGGATTCGGCCTGTAAAAAAGTGCCTCCTTCTTCGGGAAGCCTCCATGACATGTATTCAGGAATTTCATTTTGAGGCGTAATGGGATATCCTGCAAAAAACCTGCAACCGGCCCTAACAGCGCCTTCGGCTATCGCCTCATTTCCTTTCATCAATATTCGTTCAGACATATCTCAAACCTCTCCTATTTATAAACGGTAATGGCAACGTCAGGGCAAACAAAAGCGCATAATTTACAGCCATTGCAATCATCCGGATTGACCATTGTCGCAGGGTAATATCCGTTGGCCGAAAACGTATTTGAAAGCCCGATGACTTTTTTAGGACAAGCCGGAATACATAATTCACAGCCCTTACATCTTACAATATCAATCTCTATTTTAGGCATTAAATAACCTCCTCAAGTCAGCATCTTATCAAGGACGTAATAATAAACAGATGACTGCGTTTGTCAAGCGATTTTGTAATAAAATTCACAAACTTTAGATTTTGAGCTGTTTTCAGAAATATAAAGTTGAATCTTCTAAAAACTTGCGTAATAATAGATTAACGCTATTCGTAGTATTGCTTATAGTTGCACTTACAGACTTTAACAATACCCTTTTTATACTTAATCACGCCGCTATCCAAATGTCTTGGAATGATAAACATTGTTGGCGTTTTTGGCGATTCGCAAACCTTACATTCCTCAATGTGCGATTTTTTTGAAGCTTTATCTGCAAACGATTGTCTTTTAGCCATAATTCCTCCGTTGCCCTTAATATAGTATCGTCAAACGCAAAGGCAAGATAATTATTGCCTTAAAATAAAATAATTATAAAAAAACAAAAATCCTATTCAATTTCAAATAATATACCAATAGCCTCCGATTTGAAAAGACCGTTTATTTCAAAAGCCGCGGAACTTATGACCTCGACTAAAAAGTGATTTTTCTGTGAATTTTCCGGTACTCGGAATCCAGCCGTAAATTCTCCATTTTGATTCATATCCAAATCTAAATTCTGAAATGTGCCGTTAGAGGGGTACCTGATTCTGGCCAAATCCGAAATGTCAGACCCGTTCACAATTACTGTTAGCGATTCGCCTGGCGCAAATTCAAGAACGTCGGAAACCGGCTTCATTCCGGAAACCACAATATGCTCTGGATAAGAATCTGATTGCAACGTAATTTGGGTGATACCGCCCGGATAACCGGCAGTATATTCAACATCAGAAATTTCACTCAGCAACCATCCGCGGCGATAATTGAAATTGGATCCGAATTTTGCAAATTGAGCGTTTATTTCACCTCTTATCTCAAATTCTTTTGAAAGCCGAACGGGATTTGAACCGCCACCAGTAGTATCCGTACCGATTATCTCAAAAGTTCCAAAGAAAAACTTGATTTCTTTTACGTCGGCACTTGCCACTGTGCCAAGCGTGTCATTTCCATTCGGATAATCCAAAGATATAGTAAGACCTAATGAATCTCTTGTTAATTCATACCAATAGAATGAAGGCTCAACAGGGGAAAGTGAAGAAAGCAGCGTATCAGGAATTGAAAAATCCAAAAGATCAAAATTAAATTCATCCACCTTGTCAATTGTCACTAAGTGATAAACCGCATCCTCATCATTGGCGTCCGCGGGGCTTGAAACATTGTTGCCATTACAAACAAAAACGCTTAATAATAAGGGCAACAAGCCAAAATAAAAAACAGATTTTGCTTTCATTTCATTTTCCTCAATCGAGAGATTTCATCTCTTATTTCCGCGGCCTTTTCAAATTGAAGGTCTTTGGCTGATTTCTTCATCATTTTCTCAAGAGTCCTTAATCTATCTTCAATTTCAAGCCTTGCGACAGCATCAATTTCAATCGCGGCGGACTTCTCTTTCTGAACAGATTTAGCGTCCGCGAATGATGTTGTTTTCAAAATATCTTCCCGAGATTTCAATATGGTTTTCGGTTCAATTCCATGTTTTTTATTATAAGCGCTTTGCACCTTGCGGCGGCGTTCTGTTTCAGCGACTGCCTTACTTATAGATTTTGTTATGGTATCCGCATAGAAAATAACCTCGCCCGCTTTATTGCGGGCGGCGCGTCCCGCTGTTTGAATAAGCGACCGTTCCGACCGCAAAAACCCTTCCTTGTCAGCGTCAAGAATAGCCACAAGAGAAACTTCGGGGAGATCAAGCCCCTCCCTTAAAAGATTTATCCCGATGAGAACATCAAATTCGGCAAGCCTCAGGTCCCGAAGGATTTCTATTCGGTCAATAGCGTCTATTTCGGAATGTAAATATCGGACGCGCACGCCAAGATTTTTCAGATAATCTGTCAGGTCTTCCGACATTCTTTTGGTCAAGGTCGTAACCAGCACTCTTTCGCCCTTGGCGGTCCTGATTTTTATCTGTTCGATTAGATCATCAACTTGAGTCGCTATCGGCTTAATAATAATGGTCGGGTCGACAAGGCCTGTCGGCCTGATAACCTGTTCTACAATTACGCCGCCTGATTTCTCAAGCTCATATTCCGCAGGCGTGGCAGAAACAAAAATGGCGCTGTCCAACCGCGCCTCGAACTCTTCAAAAAACAATGGCCGATTATCAAGCGCCGAAGGCAATCTGAATCCATGCTCAACCAGGGTCTCCTTGCGAGACCTGTCGCCCCGATACATCCCCCTGACTTGCGGGATGGTTTGGTGTGATTCATCTATTATTGTCAGGAATTTATCGGGGAAAAAATCAAAAAGAGTGTATGGCGGTTCGCCTTCTATTCTTTTAGCAAGATGCCGCGAGTAATTTTCTATGCCGGAACAAAATCCGATTTCCTTCATCATCTCGATATCATAGTTCGTTCTCGATTCTATTCTTTGGGCTTCGAGCAACCTGTCGTTGTCCCGGAAAAACTTCAACCGCTGGTCCAGCTCTTTTTCTATATCGCCAATGGCCCGTACCAGATTGCCATGCTCGGTAACAAAATGGCGCGCGGGATATATCGCTCGTTTATTTTTCTCTTCTATTACCCTGCCATCGATTAAATCAACAATTGTAATCTTCTCAATATCATCTCCGAAAAACTGCACCCTTACAATTACTTCCTCATAGGCCGGGTGAATTTCTACAACGTCTCCCCTTACCCTGAAATGACCCCGGCCAAATTCGATATCGTTTCGCTCGTAGTGAATATTAATTAGATTCTTTAGAAGCAAATCACGCTCAATCTGCTGCCCGATTTCAAGCAAAACCAACATCTCCTTATAGTCCGATGGCGAACCAAGGCCGTAAATACATGATACGGAAGCTACAATTATGACATCATCGCGCTCCAATAGCGACGATGTGGCTTTCAGCCTTAGCCTGTCAATTTCGTCGTTGACAGACGTATCCTTTTCGATAAAAGTATCTGATGTCGGTATGTATGCCTCAGGCTGGTAGTAATCGTAATAGCTAATAAAAAATTCCACAGCATTATTTGGGAAATAGCCTTTTAATTCGCCGTACAACTGCGCCGCAAGGGTCTTGTTATGAGACATGATAAGCGCGGGTATACCAAATTCGGCGATCACATTTGCCATCGTAAATGTTTTGCCCGATCCGGTTACGCCGAGAAGAGTCTGAAAAGAGTCGCCTCTTCGCAGGCCTTCAAGCAATTGCTTAATGGCTTCCGGTTGGTCGCCTTGCGGCTTGTAATTCGATTTTAGCTCAAAGTTGCTCATCATCAAATATATAATCTATTGCAAATCAATCATAATATTATTCCAAAAAGGAATGATCTTTCAGGTTTTAATTATCCTGAAAGGTTCGATAGTACTTCACCCACAGTGAAATGCGACCCGGTTACGAGAACAACATCGTCCTCACCGGCTGCCTCTTTCGCCGCAATGTACGCTTCTTCGACCATTGGTATGACATTGATATTGAATCCGCTTTTAGGGATTTCCTTAGCAAGGACCTCCGGGTCCGCCGCTCGATCGGTCATCGGACGAGTTAGAATTATTACTTCAGCTATGCGATCAAGCTCTTCGAGCATTAGCTTATAATTTTTATCGGAGAGAATTCCGAAAACGGTTATTATTCTCCTGCCCTCATAAAATTCATGGAAATATTCGCGTATTCTGGCAAGGGCCGCCGGATTATGCGCGACATCGAGGATAATTTCCGGCGAATTCGAGATTCGCTGCAGCCGGCCATTCCACTTGATGTTTCTAAATCCTGCGGCAACTGACGCCGGCGAAGCCTTGACTCCGGTTTGCTCCCCGAAAAGCTCAATGGCGATCAAGGCCATGATAGCATTTTCAAGTTGATGGCGGCCGGCAAGCTGAAGGCGAAGATTGTAATATTTATTGGAACGCGTAAAGATATCCATTTCCGTACAGTCCCGCGTAATCTCTTTTATTATCCACTGGGTTTCATCGAAAACGGAGATAAGTTTACATTTATTTTTTTCGCATACTTCCCTTATAACCCTTCTGGCGTCTAAATTTATTGCCGCTGAAACTACGGGTACTCCTCGTTTTATAATTCCCGCTTTCTCCTTCGCGATCTCACGTATTTTGAATCCAAGCCACTTTGTATGCTCTGTAGCTATATTGGTAACAATTGATATCCTGGGATTTATAACATTCGTAGCGTCAAGCCTTCCCCCGAGTCCTGTTTCAATCAGCGCAACGTCCACTTTTTCATCCTTGAAATATAAAAACGCGAGAGCGGTAACCACTTCGAAATATGTTAAAGAAAGTTTCTCAATTCTCTTTAGATTGTCATTAAAAAAATCTGTCATATATTTTTTGTCAATAAATCGTCCGTTTATTTTTATCCTCTCTCTGAAATCTACAAGGTGAGGCGACGTAAAAGTGCCGACTCGATATCCGGCCGCCATAAGAATCGATTCCATTATCGCGACCGTTGAGCCTTTACCGTTTGTTCCTGCCACATGAATCGCTTGTAAAGAATTTTGAGGGTTGCCGAGCCTGGAAAGAAATTTCGAGATGTTCGTTAGTCCCAGCTTTACGCCAAACTTCTCCATGCCGAACATGTAATCATGTACTTCGTTATAGTTCATCTTTATTCTTGTTTAAAAGGCAATGGCATTGCGGGGAGCATATATCTCAGCAATTTGGCAATTGAACTCTTTAAGTCCGATCTGGTAACAATCGCGTCAAGAAAACCATGATCGAGGAAAAATTCCGATGATTGAAATCCGGGGGGTAATTCGCCCCCTATTGTCTGCGCGATGACCCGGGGCCCGGCAAATCCAAGCAAGGCTTTCGGCTCCGCAATAATAACGTCGCCAAGAGAAGCATAGGATGCCATTACTCCTGCCGTCGTGGGATTTGTCAGAACAGATATATATGGGATACGCCTCTTATTCAAGACGGCAAGCAACGCCGAGCTTTTAGCCATTTGCATCAGGGAAAGTATCCCCTCCATCATACGAGCCCCGCCGGAGCAGCTAAGGATCACAAGAGGGATTTCACGTTCAAGCGAACGTTCAATAGACCGCGCTATTTTTTCGCCCACGACGCTTCCCATTGATCCGCCGATAAAGCTGAAATCCATGATTGAAATAGAGGCTTCAATTCCTTCAATTTTCCCAATTCCGGAAATTACAGCGTCATTCCTTCCCGTTTTTTTGCGGGCGGCGGCTATTCTATCGGTATATTTTTTTGAATCCCTAAATTTCAACGGATCATCGGAGACGAGATTTTCATCATATTCTTCAAATGTATCCCTGTCAACAATAAGCCTCTTGTAATCAAGGGCTGATATCTTAAAATGATATTCGCATTTGGGGCAGACCCAATGCTCTTTCTCTAAAGAGGCAACCGTTAGAATATCATCACAGGAGGGGCATTTTGTCCACACGCCATCGGGGATATTGTGTTTTTCATTGCTTGAAATCCCCTTTTTTGATCTTTTAAACCATTCCGCCATTATATTTCCTTGACCATTATTATAGCGCTTTCCGCAGGCTTTGAATAGTAATCCTTTCGGCGGCCAGAGGTGTGGAAGCCGTAGGATTTATAAAGCTCTAACGCCGGCGTATTTGATTCTCTTACTTCAAGGAAAATAGAGTGGCACTTTTTTTCTTCGACTCTGTCAACGATTTCGTTCATAAGCATGCGGCCAACCCCGCGATTGCGAAAGCCAGGGGCAACCGCGAAATTACCAATTTGGGCTTTTCCCGCTACAATATATATATTTGAATAGCCAACTATTTTGTTTTCAAACTCCGCTACCATAGGCAGCGCCATATCGTTATTAAGATCTGTTTTGAAAGCAATTAAGCTCCACGGATCAGTAAATACATCCCTTTCAATCGAGCTAACGACCTCAAGATCGGATTCGGCCATCCGCCTTATAGTGATACTTGACATTAGCTATCCTCCTAATTCAGGATTCCGAACATATATTGGAACTGCTGAAGCAACATCGAGGTTTTTTTTTGCCATTAATAATTCTCTTCCCGCTCGCGCGATTACGCCGCCAATGATTTCCAAATTATACTCAATAAAATTATTTTGGGAGACCATCTGCAATAATTCTTTCAACTGGTCCATGCGGCCAACGATTTTATACCCATCGGAAACCAGATGCGCGATTCCCTCGGCGCCCGCCTCTTTGTCCGGCTGCAATCGTGCCAAATTATCTCCATCTATTTCAAATTCACCATGGTAATATCGATTTCGACGGGCGTCTTTGACTGCTGCTATCTTCCCGGAAAACCCATTGATAGATCCGGCAATCGCCTCCATTGATGAGATACCGCAAAGAGAAAGATTCAAAGACCAGCAAATTCCTTTCGCCGCAGCCAGCCCTACCCTCAAACCCGTAAAAGAACCGGGCCCTATTGAAGCCGATACTCCATCAAGGTCACGAACCCTAACCCCTGCAGTTTTTAGCGTCTCGTCCATAAACTGATGCAGGGAATTCTTATTCCTATGGCCCGGGGTTGATGATTGCGAAATCAAAACTCCGGCATCATCGGCAAGGCCGATGGCCACATAATCGTCCGAACTGTCAATCCCAAGTACCATCAACCGCAATTATCTCCAATTGTCTGGTTTCATCGCCTAAAACATCAAAGTAAACATCAAACCTTCTTTTCGGCAACAGTTTTTTGACCCTATTTGCCCATTCAATAATAATTATTCCATTATAATCAAAATAATCCAACCATCCCGTACCCTCAATATCCGCGTCATTTTCAAGCCGATAGAAGTCAATATGAAAAACAGGGTATTTCCCGGAATATTCGTTAATAATGCTATACGAAGGACTTTTCACCGTTTGTTTGACCTTCAAGCCACGGGCAAGCCCCTTTACAAAACAGGTTTTACCGGAACCAAGTTCTCCATATAACGCGATCAGATCTCCGCTCCTTAATCGCGAAGCGAGTTTTTCCCCTATTTTTTCCGTTTCATCAGGGCTGTTTGAAATTACTTTCGATATTTCAGTCATAATTCAACAAGTTTTAGAAAACAGATTTGAGGGATTTAGTTTATATTTTCGGACGCAAGGTCGCTACTGGCAGAATCATCTCATTGAGAGAAATCCCGCCATGCTGAAAGCTATTTTGATACTGGCGGCGGTATTCCGAGTATTTCGTAGGATAAACAAAATAAAAATCTTCAGTCGCTATAATATATGATGTGCTTTGGCCCCAAACCGGCAGTCGAAGCTTTTTGGGGTCCTTAATTAGCCAGGATTGTTTGGGGTCGCAGTTTAAATTGTCGCCATATTTATAGCGTAAGTTTGTTGATGTGTCCCGCTTCCCGTATGCGATCGTACCTCTTGTGCCAATAACGGACCCGTGATCTGTTGTGATGACAATCGCGCAATTCCATTGAGAAAGAGTTTTGAGCATGTCAAGAAGATGCGAGTGTTCGAACCAGGATTTGACCAGAGATCGAAATGCGGCTTCATTGGGAGCAATCTCCTGCAGAATTTCCGATTCGCTCCTTCCGTGAATCATTATATCCACAAAATTATATACGATAGAAAGCAATGGCACGCTTGAATAGGATTTGATTTTTTTCGCGACATTCCGGCCCTCTTCAATATCAAGGACCTTAACATATTTAGGCTCGGATTTGAATTTCAACCCCTGTACCGATAAATTTCTATCCAAAAGCTGTCTTTCGTGCCTATTGCGGCTGGCCTCATTTGATATTTTGCTCCAAATCTCAGGATAGAGTTTTGCCACCTTATCGGGATAATCTCCGGCAAAAATCGCGTTTCTTGAAAATGGAGTGGCTGTCGGCAAGATCGAATAATAATAATCTTTTTTTATATTGAAATATTCCGAAAGCAACGGTTCAATCATAAGCCATTGATCAAGCCTCATACAGTCTATAATAATAAAAAATGTCTGGATGTTTTCCTTTAGCAGCGGAACCACATGATTTTTTACGATATCAACAGAAAACGGAGGCCCCTCATTATTCTCAATCCATTGCGGATAATTTTTTATAATAAATCTTGCGAATTCGGCCGTAGATTGTTTTTTCAAGTCTTGCAATGATTGTTTCAGGCCAACATCCCTGAATCTTTCCAATTCAAGATCTATTTCAGAAAGTTTGACATGAATATCAATCCATTTTTTCCAGCTGAGCGGGCCGGATATTTGTTGAGTAATCTCAGAAAAATCCGTAACGAATTCGCGCGTTAAAGTATCTTCTGTCAAACGCTGTTTATCAAGGATCTTTTTAATTGCGGACAGAATCTGGCTCAAGTTAACCGGCTTAGTCAGGTAATCGTCGATTTTTTTCCCAATGGCATCATCCATCAGACGCTCTTCCTCGGATTTGGTAACCATGACTACAGGTAAATGAGGGCTTATATCCTTTATTCCCTCAAGAGTAGAAAGACCGTCCCGCCCCGGCATCATCTCATCCAGAAGCACAAGATCGACTCCGCCGGCCCTTACAAGCTCTATGGCATCATCGCCATTTGTAGATTCGAGGACCTTATATCCCCGCTCGCGCAGAAAAATCATATGGGCCGCAAGCAAATCTATTTCGTCATCAACCCAAAGAATTGTTTTTGTAATTTCTTTTTTCATGATCATACCGGAAGCTCTATTTCGAACGCGGTCCTGATATTGGAATCGGAATATTTGAGGCTAATCTTACCTTTGTGATACTCTTCCACAATTCTCCTTGCCAGGGTCAAACCAAGCCCCCAACCTCTTTTTTTTGTAGTAAACCCCGGCGCGAAAATCTTTTTTTGTTCTGATGACGGCACGCCCCTGCCATTATCTTCTACGCTAATTACGGCCATTTTGTGCCCAATATTATAATCTGTTTTAATTGTGATAATGCCCGTTTCGGGATTAGTGGCTTCCATCGCGTTTTTTACCAGGTTTTCAATCACCCAACTGATAAGCTCGGTATTAACTTTTACCGGGGGAATATTGCCGTATTTTTCCATTATGGAAATTCCTTTTGCGGGAATTCGAACTTTGAAATACTCTATAACATCCTTCACCACAATATTAATATCGCCATCAGCCAGTTCAGGAATAGAGCCAATCTGCCCGAATCGGGTGGCAATACGGTCCAATCGTTTCAGGTCCGCCAACATTTTCAAAGTAATCCCGTTAAAATCAGTTTCAGGGCCGGTTCCAACAATTTTAATCCTGCCCTCTTCATATTTAATTTTCAGCAGCTCCACCCAGCCGATTAATGACGAAAGAGGCGTTCCGAGCTGATGCGCTGTTTCTTTCGCCATACCAACCCAAATAGAACGCTGTTCCGATTGTTGAATATGCCTGAAACCTATGAATGCTATTAAGATAAATAAGCCAACCACCGGTATTTCAATTAGTGGAATCAACTGCAATTTAGTTATCAGATTCGAATCGCCGTAATGAAGAATGCTTATGACTGCATTACCCGATGATATCGAAATCGGCGAATTTTGA
>CAZKYQ010000005.1:0-13881 GCA_964556975.1 uncultured Ignavibacteria bacterium | reverse complement strand
ATGAAGAATGCTTATGACTGCATTACCCGATGATATCGAAATCGGCGAATTTTGACTATCAAATTCTTCAATAAGCATCTTCAATTTCGATTGATCAATATCTTTGGTCCAGGCGACAGGATTACCTTTTGGGTCCGTAACCACAATTGGAAAATTCACTTTCGTGATAATGTTCTCGAAAATAAAATCGATGATTGCAGGATCAGTAGCTTCGCTTGCTCCGTATTGAATCAAACGCGCGTAAGCCTCGCTTACTCTCGCGGCATCAGAGCGCAGACCGGAAACTATATACTGATTAAAAAATATGAATAGACCAATCACGGAGATCATCCCCAAAACCAAAAATCCCTTAAAAAACAGAGAATAGCCCATATACGATGTTCCGGTATGTTTTCGCCCAATGAGTTTCAAAAATTATTCGCCTATTTTTTTCAATCCTCCCATATAAGGACACAATACTTCGGGTATAATAACACAACCGTCCTTAGTCTGGAAGTTTTCAAGGATTCCTGCCAAAGTTCTTGGCAAAGCAAGCCCAGAACCATTCAACGTATGCGGATACTGCGGCTTGGCCCCCTTTTCGGGCCTGAATCTCAAGTTCATGCGCCTGGTTTGAAAATCCTCGAAATTTGAACATGATGAAACTTCAAGCCAGGTATCCATCCCGGGAGCGAATAGCTCAATGTCATAACATTTAGCGGCGGCAAATGAAAGGTCTCCGGTACATAAGACACGCACTCTATAGGGCAGGTCAAGCAACTGAAGGACTTTCTCCGCGCTCGCCAATAGCGATTCCAACTCATCATAGGAGGTTTCAGGCTCGACGATTTTAACCATTTCAACCTTATGAAATTGATGCACCCTTACAATACCGCGATTTTCTTTGCCATAGGATCCGGCCTCACGACGAAAACATGGTGAAAAAGCGCAGGTTTTTATAGGAAGCAAGCCGGGCGAAAGAACCTCGCCGGAATGAATATTCGTCAGCGATACTTCCGCGGTAGGAATTAAATAGAGATTATCGCTTTCCAGCCAATACATATCCTCTTTGAGCTTGGGAATCTGACCGGTACCGCGCATGGCGTCCTCGCCCACAAGATAAGGAACATACGCTTCAGTAAAACCATGCTCATTTGTATGGAGATCGAGCATGAAATTAATCAAAGCCCGTTCAAGTTTCGCTATTTGTCCTTTGAGAAAATAAAAGCCAGACCCGCTAATTTTGGCGCCCCCGGGAATATTGATCCCGCCCAGCATTTCTCCAATCTCCCAATGCGGTCTGACTTTAAAGTCAAAAGATTTCAACTCTCCCCAGTTTTTAATATCGATATTATCCTCATCGGTTTGCCCAATCGGGACCGATTCGTGCGGGATATTAGGCACCCACAAAATCATATTATTTATTTCTTCCTCAAGCCGCCTCAATTCTTCGTCCAATGAGCTTATATTATCGCTTACTTTTTTCATTTTGGCGATCATGTCGGACGCGTCGCTCCCAGCCTTCTTTAGCCTGGCAATTTCCATAGACGCTGTATTTCTTTCCGATTTCAACTTTTCAACCTGACCGATTATTTCACGGCGTTTTTGATCCAATTCAAGAATCGCCTTAATATCAGCCTTTTCGCCTTTGTTTTTCACCGCGTTCATAACCGTTTCGGGATCGGATCTAATTAATTTCATATCAAGCATTTTTCAATTCCTCTAATTTAACCGCCGACATTCCAAAAAGCTGTTTTAGAATCATTCGGAAATCGCCGAAAGTCGAAGTTTTTTCCATATAGGCAAGATCAAGGTTGAATCTTTCTATGGCAGTTTTCCCTGAATAGCCCGGGCCAAAGAGTCCGGGCTTAACGAGAAATTTCCTCCAGTAGCCTTTTATAGAGTTCATGTTTGCTTTATAGTCTGCCACAGATGTAATTGTCGTTCCATAAATACAAATATTGCCTCTCAAGATTGAAATAAGCGCCCACAAACTTCTGAGATCACCTTTCCCATTTTTTCCTGGATTTATTTTAATACTCCCAATTTTCTCACCAAAAGTTAAAATTTGCGCTTCACCCATCACACTTATGCTTTCTCTTTTAGCTCCAAAGAGTTTTATTATAAAGTACGGCGAAGCCAAAATTAGGGTCGTACCGGCCAAAATGAAATCCGCCAGCCTCTTAATTAACATAGGAAATAATCCCCTATGTTTTAGCGAAACGATGAAAACATCGTCAAAAGTTGTTTTTTTTATTCTCAGACCCTTTATGTTCTCTCCGCTCCCTGATGGCATCAAAAATGCCGTCTCCATATAATACGCCGAAGCAAAGATTTCTGTAATATCCGTATAATTATCATCGCTATAATCAACAATTACTCTGGCGACCTTATTTTTATGCAAAATATCATGCAAATTATGTATTTCGCCCAAATACTTTAAATCCTTATAATTCCTTTTTCCAATACAGCCAATAATATTATAATTTTTTGATATCTCACTAATATCTGCGTGCCCTGTCTTTTCTTCTTTTAAACATACCATAACTGCCTTCAACTTTGAGTCCCCGCAAAAGCATCGTTTTCTAATGATAACATACAACAGCCATCTAAATAATAAGTTTACTAACATAAGAATTAAAAGAAACAATCCAATAAACAAAAATGATATTTCAAAACCTTGCTGGGAATCATAGTTTGCTATTAAGAAAATGATAAAGCCAATAGCCAAAGTCTTGAATAGTAATATAAATTGTTTTTTAAACTGCGCTTCAAAATATAAATCATAAAGTCCCACAACGGCGTATAAAATCAGCCAGAAGGCGTTGATCCATGCTAACGCGATAATTAAATCATTAATCGACATATTAATAATATTTGAACCTGCACATGCCGCTTTTACAAGAAAGTATAATATAAATGCTATATTTATCGATATTAAATCCGCCAAACCTAAAGATAGTTTTTCTTTTAGAAAAATAAAGTTTTTATACAAATGCGCCCCAAAAAACGACAAAACTACCGCAGAGACAACTATTATCAGAGTAATTACAGGAGAATCCTCAAATCGGTACAATATCATGCCAAGAGTAGCGAGGAGTATATTCATCATAAGTATTATAAAGACGGTTTTCCGCTTATTCAGGCCTATAATATTAAGCTTATGAGAAGAATGGTCCTTCCCCCCAATATATAATTTTCGCCCTTCCTTCAATCTTGAAAATGTAACAAATATCAAGTCAAATAAAGGATATGCGAGAATAATCACAGGGCTTAATGCTCCCGCGACACTCATGGAACTATTAGTATGAAAATGAACAATCGCCAAGCAGGATAGCGAATATCCAAAAAACAAGCTGCCGGCATCTCCCAAAAATATTGACGCATGTGAAAAGTTATATCTTATAAATGCAAGAGAGGCCCCGGCTATCGAAAAACTATAAATAGCGTAAATCGGCATTCCCTTTAATAAAAACAATATGCCAAAAGCTAACGAGGAAATTAAGGCTATGCCGCCGCACAAACCATCCATATTGTCAAGAAAATTCAATGCGTTTGAAAGCGATACGATCCATAGAACAGATATAATAACATCAACCGGCATCGAATAAACCAGTATGGTTTGGTCAAGAAATGATAGAAAAATCATAGCCGATACGAATTGCCCCAGCAATTTTGTAACATAATCCAAATCAAAAATATCATCAAGGAATCCAACGGTTGTCAGCAGAAAGGCACCCGCAAAAAGTCCTATGATTGCGCCAGAAGCACGGAAGTTCATTAAAAATAAGGCGAACACAGCGGAAAGCAGAACGCCGAGAAAAACAGCTAATCCTCCGCCAAGAGGTACTGGCGAAATGTGGACCTTTCTTGCCGCCGGCATATCTACAAAACCAAAACGCAAAGCGTTTCTCTTAATCAATGGTACCATAAAAAGCACCGAAAGAAACGGCACAAAGAAGGCCATAATGTAGTGATATGATTTCATTCCTTAAAATATTCTATAATTTCTTGTATTGTTTTTTCAAGCTTTATTTTGGGCTTGAAGCCGATTGCCTTTTCAATTTTCGAAATGTCAGGCATTCGCTGCTGCATATCTTCAAATCCCGCTTCGTAAGCATCATCATAGGATACTTTTATGATCTCAGAATTCGAATTGCAAAGGTCTTTTACTTTTTCGGCAAGCTCCATTATCGAAATCAATTCAGTTGTGCCGATATTATAAATCTCGCCGACTGCCCCCGGCGTTTCGGCAAGTTGAGCTATTGCCCATACGATATCCTTAACATTGGCAAAACAACGCGTTTGTTCTCCGCTTCCATATACTGTTAAAGGATGTCCCAGTAATGCCTGCTGCACAAATGTAGGAACAACCATGCCATAAGCCCCGGTTTGACGCGCGCCAACCGTATTGAAAAGCCTCACAATTACTATCGGAAGTTTTTTCTCGTGGTAATAGGCGAGCCCAAGAAATTCATCGATCGCTTTACTGCAGGCATAACTCCATCTTGATTTTATTGTGGGGCCATAAACTGAATCGGCGGTTTCCCTGAAAGGGATTTCGTTATTCTTGCCGTAAATTTCAGATGTTGATGTAAGCAACACTTTTTTCTTATGCTTGTTGACTAATTTATAAATAATTTCGGTGCCAAGAATATTGGTTTCGATTGTCGCTACAGGCTTTTCAATAATGAGTCTGACACCAACCGCGGCCGCCAAATGGAAAACAACCTCCGATTGAGCAACAAGCTCATCCATTATTTTTTCGTTCCTAATAGTCCCGGTAACCAACTCAAAATCAGGGTTGTTTCTGATATGCGCTATATTTTCAAGCCGGCCCGTTGATAAATTATCGATGGCGGTTACAGAATAGCCTCGATTTAAAAGCTCCTCGGAAAGATAAGATCCAATAAACCCGGCCCCGCCGGTTATAAGCATTTTCCTTTTCAACTCGCGCTCCTGTTTATGTAATTTATTGCTTCCAGGATATCATTGGCAATATAAATCGGAGCAGCCTCCGAAACATTGTCTTCATTTCCCCCATAACCTGTTTTTACAAGTATAGCTCGCACGCCTGCGGATCTCCCCGCTGCTATGTCTGAAGATTTATCGCCAATTATCCAACTGTTTTCCAAATCTATATTGAGTTCAACCGCGGCAGTAAGAATCATTCCCGGCTGCGGCTTTCTGCATTTGCAATCATCATCCGGGCCATGAGGACAGAAATACCAGCCGTCGACAGCAATGCCGTTCTCCGATAATTTTTTTGAAAGAACCTCGTTAAATATTTCCACATCTTCGGCTGAAAACAATCCTCGCGCAACTCCAGATTGATTTGAAATTACGACTTTCAAAAACGCATCGTTTATCTTCTCTAATGCCGCAATGGTTTCAGGAAAATATTCTATTCCATCCGGGTCTATCTGAAAGTTCTTCTCTTTAATAATGACGCCGTCCCTGTCCAGAAATATCGCAGGCCGTTTATTTTTCACCTTAATCGTTCCTTAATAATCAAAACCGAATATATCAGCCATGTTGGAAAATTCAAAGTCTTTCAGCAGCTTGTCCAGGTTGCGCTCGGTTGACTTCAGTCTCGTGTAATGCGTTAAGGACAACCTAAGAGGGAGTTTTATCTTTGGCTGTTCTGCGTCAATTTCCCAAGGATGCATATAAAATACTCCGGGTTGATCATTTCTTAACACTTGATTAAATCCCCATTTCGTAATTATATACGGCCATATTCGAAAATACGCCCCTCCTCCTATGGGAAGGTTAACATTCATAAACCGGGCCGTCGATACCGGGATTTCAATAATTCTATTGCCCTTCTCAGTATTGACAATGTGCCGAAACCTATCGGCCGAGACAACGCGATATCTATAATTTAATACGGGGAATATACTTGAATCATAAACAAATCCGTTCTCCGCAAGAATATCAAAGGCCCAGAATGACTTTTTTATAATGGAAAATATCGGGGCCCTGAAGCCTATCGGCTTTTTGCCAATTGCATCCGCGACAGCATTGTTTGTTCGCTTAATTTCATTATCAAATTCATCAGGAGTTAATCGGAATACTTGAGAATGCGAAAAGCCATGAGAACCTATTTCATGCCCTTCGTTATGTATCATTTTTATTAGCCCCGGGAATTTCTCAGCAAGATAACCCAAAACAAAAAATGTGGCTTTTGTGCTGTTCCTATTCAGTATTTCCAGAATATTATGGCAATTTCTCTCAATCCTTGCCTCATAATTACCCCAGGTTTCAAGCGGGATAATTTCCAAGCCTTGATACCAATCTTCAAAATCAACCGTGAAGGCGCATTTTATTTTTTTCATAATTATTAATCTTCTAACAATCTCCGCATTGTATTTTTTTCAGCATACAGCTTTTCTGACCTAATTACTACAATAAATATCAATCTAAGTTGCAAGAATTTTTTCATATAGAACTTTCATTGAGTGTAAATTGTTGCTCCAAACATAATTTTCCTCAACAAATTTCCTTCCTTTTTTACCCATATTGGCTCTCAATTGAGGGTCTTTTATGAGCCTCTCAAGAGCATCTGCTAAGCTATCTACACTTTTTCTTTCGATTAAAAAGCCGGTGTTATTATTGTCGATTACTTCAGGAACTCCGCCTACTCCTGATGCAACGACCGGAAGGCCAACCGCCGACGCTTCTACGGCAGCCACTCCAAAACTTTCATCATCCGATATTGATGGCATCGCGAAAATATCAATGCTATATAGAAATTCCGGAAAGTCATTATGATTTATAAAGCCTGTAAATTCAATTGAATGACCCAACCCCAGATCGCTAACAAGCTTTTTATACTCGTGCTCATGTTCGCCCTTACCAGCGATCTTTAGTTTTATATTGCCATACCTTGATTGAAGCTTGTTAAAAGCATGAATTAAGTAATCAATGCCATATTTGGGGCGCAATGCTTTGGCGATTCCAATAATTACCTCATCGCCAGGCTTTCTTGCAAAATACTTAAATTGATCAAGATCAACGCCAAAAGGTATAATTTTTATATTACTAATATTCTTTTCCAATTTTAACACAGCCTCTTTTAAAAACCGGCTAGTGGCTGTAATATAATAAGCATGATTCAGGGCCCTTTTGATCATCATTCGATTCAATCTGTTATTATACGGAAAAGCAATTACATCGTACCCCCAAACCGACAATATTTTCCGAGGATGTTTCACAAAACTGGCGAGGAATCCAAAACTGGAAGCGTGATGAGAATGAAATATATCGGGTTTGAGCTCGTTTACTATTGATCTCAACTTTCCAATTTTTGTGATATATGATGCTTTGCTTTCAGAGCCTAACGGTATCGCCCCGATATCATTGTCGCGCTCTTTGATCAATGTTATAATATCAACATCCAAGCCGATTGATCTTAATCCCCTCACCCAGCGGCGGGCATGAATGGATCGTTCATCCGCAAAAACGCATACTTTAATAGTTTTCACTTATCCAATTTTCCATTAATTTAGTTTAACACATCAAAACCGCTGTTGATTTATAAAGTGGATTCTAAAACTTCAATCATTCTTTTCGACGATGGCCTCAGCAAGTGTTTCAATTCACTTTTTAAATCGGACCCGGAATAGTCTTCTTTTGACAGATCAAAGTCATAACCCACAACCCTGATCATATTCATATTTTGCAAATCTATCCATTCGCTTTCGGGCCGTGCAACGAAAACGGTTTTATTTAAAAATACGGATTCACGTTGAACGCCTCCCGAATCAGTAATCACAAATTCCGATTTTTTGATTAGTCCCAGAAGATCAATAAAGCCTAACGGATTTATTCGAAGCAGTTTTTGGGATAATGATTCATCTAAACCAAAATTAGTTATCATTTTTGCGGTTCGCGGATGCACAGGAAAAACTATCGGAAAAGGAGATGTTTCAAGAGAGCTTAATACTCGTTTAAAATTTTCAAGATTGTCAACAGCCTCCGCCCTATGCAGGGTCATTAGAACAAACTTGTCCGGCAGATCAATTGAAAGAGCCAAATCACTAGGAATTTTATTTTCAATCAATCTTAGGCTGTCATATAAAATATCCCCTGTATCAAAAACTTTTTCTGTTTTGCCTTCGCGTCTTAAATTTTCGACAGCGGACGGAGAAGGACAAAGGAACAGATCAGAGATTGAATCAGTAACTTTGCGGTTGATTTGCTCCTGAAGTTTTTCATCTTTAGATCTGACTCCAGCCTCAATATGAACCAGGGGCAATCTTTGCTGCGCAGCGGCAAGCGCGCCGGCCAAAGTAGAATTTGTGTCGCCTATCACTATTACAAAGTCCGGCCTTTCAAAATCAAAAATGGGTTCCAATCTCTGTATCATCTCACCGGTTTGTTTGCCGGCCGAACCATGATTGATTTCAAGGTGATAATCCGGCGACGGAATATCAAGTTCATTAAAAAACGTTTCGGACATCATAAAATCATAATGCTGTCCTGTATGAATTAATATTACTTCGAAAAACCGCCCCATCTCTGCAATTAGCGGGGCGGCTTTAATAAACTGCGGTCTTGCTCCAACGACCAACGCGGCCTTTTTCATTTGGCCTTATAGAACTCCCTGATCTTTTCAACAATATACATCTGTTCTTCCTCGGTCAACTCGGGAAATATTGGAAGAGAAATTGCTTTCTTTGATGCTTCTTCGGCTACCGGCATATCCCCTTCTTTATACCCAAGATCACTGTAACATTCTTGAAGGTGCATGGGGCAAGGATAATAAATTTCACATATAATGCCGTTGGTTTTCAGGAATTCCTTTAGCCCGTCCCGTTCTTCAACTAACAGCGTATACTGATGATAAATATGGTAATTATATTCATGAACGGAAGGCGTTTTGACCTGGTTGATTTCAGCAAGCTGTTTGTCATAAATATTAGCTTTGGATATTCTCGCTTCATGCCATTCGGGAAGGTGGTTTAGCTTTACAAGCAAAGCCGCCGCCTGTATTGAATCAAGCCTGCTGTTGATTCCAATTAATGAATGAAAATATTTTGGTCTTGCGCCGTGTATTCTAAGGCGGCGCAGCAAATCCGCAATATCATCGTCGCTTGTAGTAATAAACCCGCCATCGCCATACCCGCCAAGATTTTTGGTAGGATAAAATGAAAAACATCCTGTTAAACCAAAACTTCCTGCCTTTTTTTTCTTATATAATGATCCTACGGCCTGCGCGGCATCTTCGATTATGGGAATGCCATGTTTTTCGGCGATAGACATTATAGTATCCATCTCGGCAATCTGACCATACAGGTGAACCGGAATAATAGCTTTTGTTTTCGGGGAAATTGCCTTTTCAATTAAATCCGCGTTTATATTAAATGTATTGGTATCGATATCGACAAAAACCGGTTTTGCGCCAAGCCTGCTTATAACTCCGGCTGTCGCGAAAAAAGTAAATGTGGATGTAATAACTTCATCTCCGGGACGTATCCCTATGGCCATCAGCGAAAGAAGCAGAGCATCCGTACCAGACGCGACGCCGATACCGTGTTTTGCTCCGCAATATTCTGCCAGTTTGGGTTCAAGTTCTTTGACTTCCGGTCCCAGTACAAATCCGCCATGGTTTAGGACTCCCAGAATGGCGGAATCAATCTCGCTTTTTATCGTGGCATATTGTCTTTTTAAATCGATTGGCGGTATCTTCATAAATATTTCCTCTACCAGTTTTGATTTTCCAACAGTTGTTCCGGCGGAACCTCCCTGAATTTTTTTGCCGGAACGCCCGCGACTATAATGCGCGATTCGGCGTTTCCGGTAAGCAAAGCTCCAGCCGCGATTAAAGCGTCTTCACCGATAACCTTACCGGGCAAAATCACAGCTCCGACCCCGATTCGCGCGCCTTTTTTTATAGTAACGCCTTTAAAATGCTTGAACCTCTCCTCCGTGCGGCCAATAAAATTATCATTGGAAGTCGCTACGCAGGGAGCAACGAAAACCCGGTCTTCTATTTCCGAATACGCCGTAACATATACGTTCGTTTCAAGTTTGCAGTAGGCGCCTATCGTGCAGAAATTTTCAATCGCCACACCGCGTCCGACAATAGTAAAATCTCCGACCTTGACATTTTCCCGGATAGTAGAAAGGTCCGCAACCAGCACTTTTTTGCCAACAGCCGCTCCTCTATAAATCACGACAGACGTGCCAATAATGCAATCATTGCCTATTGTAAGAGCCGGCAGTTCCTGGTCCTTTGTTACAGCAGAATTAGCCGCCTTCATGGGGAACTTGCCCAATACCGTATTATCATCTATTCGCGCATTAGAACCGATCAGAGAGCCATCATGAATTATAACGCCACAGCCTATCCGGCAGCCATCGCCAATAGTTACGCCTTTACCTATGAAACTATTGTAACCCACCTCAACGTTTTTCCCGATATTTGCGGAAGCATCTTTAAAGTAGTTCATAAGTCCTCATTTTTTCTATTATATATCAATTTCAACAGGCGCGCCGCTCTGCGCCATTGATTCCTGCGCGGCTGTCAAGACGGCCAGAACTCGCAGCCCATCGGCCCCATCCGAAGTTGGCTGTGTCCTGTTTTTAACGCATTCTATAAAATGAGAACATTCAGCCATTAAGGGCTCCATTGAAGGCATTTTAGGTATAAGAATATCTCCAGCCCTGAGGCTGAGGTATTCCCCATAAGATTCATAATCAAGCTTTGTATCAACGCCTTTATCGTAAAGCCTTATTTTTTCAGTGCTTTCAGTATCATCAAACACCGCCATCATTTTCGATCCCACAACTGTCAGTTTACGTTCTTTGTGCGGGTCAAGCCAGCTCACATGGACATGGGCCATAGTCTTATCTTCAAAATGCATTGTCAAAAACGAAACGTCTTCAATGTTCTCTTGCAGATAAGAGGAACCAGTGGCTGTTACTTTCACCGGAGTCTTTTCAAGTAAAAACATGATCATTGAAATATCATGCGGGGCGAAACTCCAAAGGGAATTTTCGATGTCCCTGACCTTGCCCAGATTGACTCTGCTTGAATATAAGTAATAAATTCTTCCCAGTTTTCCGGATGATATATATTCTTTCAGCATCAAAGTGGCAGGATGATATTCCATAATGTGCCCAACCATAATTATTCGCTCTTTTTGTTTTGCGAGCTCAATTAATTTCCGACCATCATCAATATTCAAAACGAGCGGTTTCTCAATAAAGACATCTTTTCCCGCTTCAATAGCTTTGACAGCAATTTCGTAATGATCTGCCGGCGGCGTCGCGATAACAACGGCATCAATAGAAGGATCGGAAATCGGTTCCAAGTAATCATTTGTCCAGTTGACTCCGGGAAACGCCGCGCTTATTTTTGAAAGCTGTTCAGCGTTAACATCGCATCCTAATTTCAATTTAACGCCTTGGATATTATAAAATGTTCTTAAGAGATTTTTTCCCCAAGCGCCCAACCCGATCTGACCGATATTAATCGACATAATTGTTTTTTCCTTTTCTAAGCAAGGATCTGATCCAATATAAATCTTCTGTAAGAACATTTGATAATCTATTAATCCCCCGGTATATTTCAGATCTCTTTTCTTTTTCGCGCTGAACAAATTCCATTAAGAGCACAAAAAACAAAGTTAAACCAAAACACAAAACCCCGCCAAAAGCGGCTGTGAAAACTCGTTTTGGCCCGCTTTTCAATTCGGGCGGTGTGGCGGGATCTAAAACCTGAACCGTCGGAGTATCTCTCATCTCCTGTATTTTCGCCTGTTCATATTGTTGTTTCAGCAATTCAAAAATCGTCTCCTGGATTTTTAACTCGCGCGTCAGTCTGACAAATTTCAGAGCAAGTTCCGGGGCATCCGCCAAAATTACATTAAGCCCGGATTTGCCGCCATTTTCCTTTCCGCCTATTTCAAAATCCTTGATCTTTTTATTAATCTCCTCAATCCTGAATAACTGGTTTTTATAGCGAAAATTATCGGGCAAAAGCGATTTTTGCATTACCCCAAGCTCAATTTCCGCAAGAGTCAATTCCCCATTCAAGGTGGCTATTACCTCTATTGAAGCTTTTACCTGGTCCTCCAAAGAAATCATTTTATTTTTTTTCTGAAAAGCTTCATAATCTTCTTCCGCCGCCTTAAGATCCAGAATAGACTCATTCAATCGCTTCTCTATAAACTCGCGAGTAGCTTTTGCTTTTGAGGCAAGATTTTCTGTATTTACCCTATTTAATTCCTCTATAAAACTATTGGCAACATCGGAGGCCAATTGAGGGTCCGTATCAACATAAGATACCGATATTATTCCTTCCGCCTGAACATTTACGACTGTCCTTCCATGTAATTCGTCCAAAGCTTTTATTTCCAGGTCAACATCATAAATTTCTTTTAAATTATTTTTTTCAATAACCGACAACGCCACGGCGCGGCTTCGCAAAACAGAGGCGTAAAGATCGGAAGGGCTTGCGAGGCCTGGCAAGGCCATGCCGCTGCCCCCCAGCAACGCGCCCAATCCCGATGACAGCATCCCGCCTCCAAGTCCAAATCCGCCAGTGTCTTTTTGAGGAGGCATAATTGACGTGGAAGCCGTATATTGATTTGGGAAAAATAATATCATTATTAATAAAGTAATAATAGCGGCTAAAATTGTGTTTACGACAAGCAGGCGGCGCCAGCGCATAAATATTTCAAAAAGCTCGAAAATAAAAACCGTATCGCTGCTTTCGCCGCTGTTTTTATTATCCGTCATTTCGTTGCCTGCTGAATAACAAGATAAACGGTCGCTATATTGCCAACAAATGCCAGAGTTTCTTTAAAAAATCCCCAGTAATTGTGTTTTTTCTTTTCTGAAATCCAGATTGTGTCGCCAGGTTCAAGAAGTTTTCCTTTTTTGGCCTTTTGCCATTCACCTGTAAGTCCCTTAATAATAGAAACTCCTCTCTTATTAGCCCTATCGGAAAAACCGCCGGCATTTTCAATATAGTACCTGTAATCAGCCCCCGAACTCAATGGCATTATGCCGGGATTAGAAACCTCTCCCATTACAATTATGACTCTGCTTTTTCTGGGAACTTGAATAACATCCCCATTTCTTAAAATAAAATCTTTGCTTTTGTCGCCATCGATAAGCGCCGGGAAATCCACAGATACTCTGCCTGGCTTAGACCTTGATTTCATCTTAAAATATTGGTATTCGCTATCTGTCATATCCGCAACTTCCATTTTTTTTAAGCGTTCAAATTCAGGATCTACAATTTCCTCGGAAGAAATCCTGAACATTTCCGCTTCATGCAGGGAAGCGAATTCGGTAAATCCGCCTGCCTTTTCAATTATGCTTGAAAGCCATGTCGAATCCGGGACTATCGCGTAATAGCCTGGAAACTTAAATTCACCTGCCAGTCTTACCTGGTGTTTTTCATGATAATTCTGCAATTCTTTAATATATATTCTATCATCAGCCTGAAGAGCAATATTCCAGCCTTCTTTTCTAAGATCGGTATTAATGGTAAATGTTTTTTCATTGTCTGACTGAAACCTCACGATCTCAACATTATTGGAATCAGCGTCTAATGCCAAGCCGTGGGCTAACTCAAACAAATCGCGAAGAGAATCTCTCTTTGAATACTCAAAATAGCCGGGATTTTTAACCGCGCCGAAAATACCATAAAGATTTATCCCTCTATCCTGCAACGGGACAAAAACATTATCTCCATCGGCGAGCCGCAGATCGTATTTGGTTTGACCGGTAATCTGAAATCGGAGAATATCGGTTTCAAGCATATCCCCGTTTTCTCTATAAATTTTTACATTTCGTTTAGATGCTTTCTTTGACTCAGATTTTGAACCCAGGAAATCAGATTTATAATCCATACTTTCCCTGTCATACCCCAAAAACCCGCCT
>CAZKYQ010000004.1:0-47689 GCA_964556975.1 uncultured Ignavibacteria bacterium | reverse complement strand
TTTTGTATAGTTCGATAACTTGTCCTCCAGAGATTTGACTTTCTCTGTCATCTCAAGGTTCTTTTTCAGAAGGTCTTCCATTTCATCCGCTATCATATCCAGAAATGAATTGACCTCATCCGGGGAAAAACCCTTGAATTTTTTCCCAAATTCCTGTTTTTTAATATCAAGAGGTGATAATTTCATACTTCCCCCAAATTTATTATTTTTTTCTCGGCCCGAAGATCGCGGTCCCGATTCGCAAAACATTCGCGCCGTAATCAAGCGCCAGCTCAAAATCAGCCGACATTCCCATAGAGAGCCGCTTGAAGCTCTCGCCGATTTCGGCTTTTAATTTATCGAAAATTTCTCTTGTTTGCAAAAAGCTCTTCTTAATCATACTTTCATCGTCCGTCAAAGGCCCGATTGTCATCAATCCAGATAGTTGTAGGCCGGGCAATTTATTTATTTTATCGGCGGAATCAAGAATTTCTCCCGGATAAAAGCCGCTTTTTTGTGTTTCTCCTGTCGAATTTAACTGGATATAGATTTCCTGCTCATTTTTCAGCTCCTCTGATTTTTTAGAAAGTATCGCGGCTAACTCCAAATTGTCCACCGTTTCAATAACGTCAAAAAACTCTGCCGCTCTTCTGGCTTTGTTGCGCTGGAGATGGCCGATAAAATGCCATACTGGTCTTGGCGATACCGCTTTCACTTTTGCGATTCCTTCCTGCACCCTGTTTTCTCCAAGTTCTTTTAAACCGGCTAATACAGCCTCGTTCGCCCTGGCGGCGGTTGCTGTCTTGCTGACTCCGACAAGCTTTACATTTGAAAAATCCAAACCGTTAGCGTCGCATTTTTTTTGGATTCTGGCAACGACTTTGGCCAGATTACCGGCGATCAGTTTGTTATCCATAACCTGTAATTATATATAAATCATATACTTCAAGCAAACTATTTTTGTTGCGGGAGCTGGTACTACTTCAAATGGCCGAGAATGTTCGAGAGAATTGATTCGATCTCATTTACTTTGAATGGCTTGTGCAGAAAACCATCGGCTTTTTCAGTAAGAAGAGTGTCTTGATCCGCTTCGATAGAATATCCCGTTACGACCACAACCGGCAGTTTGGGATGTTCGGTTTTTATCGCCTGCAAAAGATCGTATCCGTCCATCCGAGGCATTCTCAGGTCGGTAAATACCATATCATATTTATCGGCCCGAAGCCTATCAAGGGCCTCCGTACCGTCCTCGGCGTGGCAGCCTTCATATTCAAATATCTCGAGGATATCGGATAAAAGAGTAGACATGTTTGGATTATCATCAACAATTAATATTTTTCGAGTACTCATTATGCAACCTCCACATTAATTATCGGCACGCATATTGAGGATACTTAGCAAATACAATTACAAATAATAGATTATAATATGGGGCTGATTTTATGCATCAGGATGTCAAAGATTCCATCCTGATGCATAAAAATATGGGTAATATTACTTATTTAATATAGTCATTGGTCCATTTATGGGTGGAAAATTGTATGAAGATAATTATAGCCCTTACAGTCCAATCGATAGGCATAGCAAGCCAGATAAAAAATATGCCATAGCCGAGGTATGAACCGAAATAGTAAGCGATTGGCACCCTGACGAGCCACGATCCCATAAAAGTCGTATACATGACCCAGCGGGTTTGGCCTGCCCCTCGAAGCGCCCCCGCCATAATCATCGTGAAAGCAAGCGGGACCTGCAACACGGCGGCGAACTTGCAGAATAGTTTCCCATATTCAATAACTTCAGGGTCGTTGGAAAATATCCTCATCCATATTTCGGGAAATGTCCAGTAAGTTATTCCCAAAAAACCCATAAAAACCAATGCGATAATTAATGCTTGATTGCTGAACTTTTTTGCCAAATGCGGCAGGCGGGCACCCATATTCTGACCGACAAGCGTGGTCGCCGCCTGGGCAAAACCCAAACCAGGCAGAAAGGCAATTGCCTCGATCATCATGCCGACCGTATGGGCGGCGTATGCGCTTAACGATGTCAGAAGCACAAAACGTGTATAGACCATCTGCGAAGACATGGTCATAAACCGCTCGCCAAAAACCGGCAAGCCAAGTTTGATAACGCTTTTCATTCTTGCAAAGGAGCCATGTCTAAAACTTAGAAGGTTCTTTTTATAGGCGAGAAATCCGAGAAGAGCCGCGCCTAAGGTTTCGGAAACTCCGGATGCAAGCGCAACGCCTATAATTTCAAGCCTCGGAAATCCCCATAATCCAAATGTTAGGGGAAGCGCTATTAAGACATGAATAACGTTAACACCCAAAGTGACTCTAAACGGAGTTTTTGTATCGCCGAAGCCTTGAAAGACCCCGCCCACGACCATTATTGCGCTTTTGCCTACAAAAAACAGGCACATAATAAACATATATGAGCCGACTTTATCAGACAGGGCCTGATCAGCCCCCATAGCAATTGCAATAGGCTTGACAAACATTATCCCTAATATGGTAACCATGATAGAAACCGCGAGCCCCATCCAGAAAGCTGTATCGGCCGACGCGATTCTGTTTTTATCGTCCTGGGCGCCGGTAAAATTCGCGACCGAGATCGTACCGCCTATGGCAACGCCCCATAACATCGCCATCATAAACCCAATTATCCATTGGGACATTCCCACAGCCGCCTGCGCCTGAGCGGATATATGGCCCACCATGGCCGTATCGACAATGCCAACGCCGCGCAAAAGTAAATTCGTACCGACAATTGGAAGAGCCAAAGAGTATATTATCCGCCGCATCTGCTTCGGTGATGGATTTGAGCCATGCAATTCGTTCATTAATGTTTCAAGAAACCGAATTATCCCCTAAAGTCAAGTTGAACAATTCAAAAAATGATTATCTTAATTTTAGATTCCAATTATACTTCTTTGCTCGTATAATATACGGATGATTGTTAATGAAAACTTCCTCCGGTGTAAAAGGAAACGGTAGTTAAAATGAACGAAAACGAAGAACATAAATTGGTTGAGGCCAAAGATTTTAAATTTTGCCCGTGGTGCGGTTCGAACCTACAACCCAAAAAGCTTGACGGGCGGGAAAGATCTGCCTGTGTCTCATGCGATTTTATCTGGTATAGAAATCCATTACCCGCCGCCGGAGCAATAATTTTCAAAGACAATTCTCTTTTGCTTGTAAAAAGAAAGTACGCCCCGCAAATCGGCGACTGGTGCCTGCCCGCCGGTTTCATGGAATATGACGAATCGCCGGTACAGTGCTGCGTGCGGGAGGTCAAAGAGGAAACCGGCCTTGAAATAGAAATCGATCGCTTATTTTGGAATTACCAGGCGGGAGACGACCCACGGGCTATGGTAGTATTAATATTGTATCTGGCGAAAATCAGAGGCGGAGTGCTTACCCCCGGAGATGATGCTATTGAGGCTGAATATTTTAAGTTGGATAATCTTCCGGAAAACATCGCGTTTGACGCGCATATAAGAGCTATTGGCGATTTTAAAAGTTATCTTAAAACAAACAATTTGCCAAACGAAAATGACTGAACAGCCAATTAGAATACTCGGAATAGACCCCGGCAAAAAAAGGGTGGGACTGGCAATTGGAAATAACGTCCTTTACATTGCCTCCGCTTTCAAAACAATTGAATATGGAAGCAAAGAACAATTCATTAGGAGTTTGCGTTCTATTGTAATGGAAGAGGAAATCGAGCTTATTGTGATAGGCCTTCCAAAGAACATGGACGGCACGGAAGGCGAATCGGCTAATTTTTCAAGGCGTTTGGCCGAATTAGTTAAGGAAGAATTGAAAATTGAGGTAGAGTTAGTTGATGAACGGCTTTCAACAGTAGAGGCAATAAAACAACTTCATCAAGTTGGAGAAAAGGTTGGAAAATCGAAGGGAAAAATTGATATGCTTTCCGCAGCGGTAATACTGCAATCATATTTAGACAACAGGAAAAGGCTTTTAGAAAATGACTAAGATAAAAAGAATATTTAGCGCGATCATAATACTATTCATCATGGGTTGGATTTATTTTTTCTCAATCTATTATATCCCTCACCCCTCGGATGAATTCAGCGATGGAACGCGGTACCTGATTGTCAAGCGCGGCGAATCGCTGGCAGATATAGCGAAAAATCTGGAGGCGATGGGCGCGATCTCCTCAAGCTCGAATTTTGTCTTTTTTTCAAAGCTTTTCGGGAACGGGACTAAAATGAAAACCGGACGTTATGTAGTGAAGCCTGATGATTCAATCGCGGATATTGTTGACGTTGTGGTTCGCGGCGAAGCAACGCCTTTCAATATAACCATCCCGGAAGGTTACACGCTGGCTGAGATGGCCTCTCTGCTTCAAAACGCTATAGGCATGGATTTCGATGGCTTCAAAAAATTAGTGTCAGATCCGGACCTTTTGGATTCTCTGGGCATTTATGGCGAAAACCTCGAGGGCTACTTGGCGCCCGCGAAATATGATTTTTTCTATGAGGAAGATCCAAAAAATGTTGTCGCGAAAATGACAGGCCACTTTTTTGAATCCTTGCCGGATTCATTTGAAATAAAAGCAAACAGAATGGGACTTACTTTCCATGAAGCCGTAACCCTGGCCTCTATGATAGAAGAAGAGGCCATGCTCGATTCTGAGCGTCCCGTAATAGCCGCGGTATATTTAAACAGGCTTAGAAAAAAGTGGCGGCTCGAATGCGATCCGACGGTAATATACGCGGTAGGCGGACTTGGCCGGCCCCTGCGCAGAAGAGATCTGAAAGTAGATTCACCTTATAATACTTATAAATATTTCGGGCTTCCACCCGGCCCGATATCAAACCCCGGCGTAAAATCTCTTGAGGCGGCTGTAAATCCATCGAAATCCGAGTTCATGTTTTTTGTCGCTCGCGGGGACGGCAGCCATGAATTTACCCGCACGCTTCGCGAACATATTAATGCCATAAACAGAATAAAACGGTCTAAAAGAAACGGTTAAAATAAGCGCGGCAGTTTTCCCGTCTGGGCCTTCAACTGAATTCTAAAGTGTCAGATCACGCTTCACTACGATCTGACACAACAATATAGGACAGGTAAAGGTTGCCAAGCGGGCGCTTGGCAACCAGATGAAACAAGTTCCGCGCCGGGTCGCAGTCCGCCATCGGCGGACTACGATCTGACTCAACAATTAAAACGGTAATCTTATCTAATTAAGCGAATTGTTGCGGTTCCTTAGGAATGTGGGAACGTCAAGGTCTTCCAGCTCATAGTCGGGAGAATTGATCTTTTGGAAGATTTTCCCTTTACGCTTGCCTTTTCTGGACCTCGCGGCTATTTTCTCCGGCGCAAAGCCAAAAAGGTCAATTTCCTCTCCGGGATCATTTGACTTTTCTTGTCGGCCAAACCCTGTCGCGATTACGGTAACAAAAACTCTTCCGTCGAGGGTATCATCGATTACCGCCCCAAAAATAATATTCCCCGAGCTTCCGGCGGCTTCATACACTGTTTCATTAGCCAGCCTGATATCCTCAAGGCTTAAATCGGGGCCTCCCGTAATATTAACTATAATGCCCTTTGCGCCCGCTATGGAAAGATCGTCGAGAAGCGGCGATTGCAATGCAATTTTCGCGGCCAACTCGCCACGGTTATGCCCATCCGCGATTCCGGTTCCCATAATTGCCTCGCCGGCATCCACCATTACCGCTTTAACGTCGGCGAAATCAAGGTTTACCAAACCCGGAACCATAATCAAATCCGAAATTCCCTTGGTCGCGGATAGTAAAACATCGTCAGCAATCTTGAAAGAATCGTTGAGCGGCGTATTCTTTTCCACTAAAGCAAAAAGCCGCTGGTTGGGTATAACAATCAATGTATCAACGAGCCCTTTTATTTGGTGTATGCCTGCTTCGGCCCGTGAGATTCTTTGGTTGCCCTCAAACATAAACGGCCTTGTCACAATTCCCACTGTTAAAGCGCCCTGCTCTTTCGCAATTTTCGCGATTGCGGGCGAAGCTCCCGTTCCGGTCCCGCCGCCCATTCCGCATGCTATGAATACAATGTTAGAACCCTCCAACGCTTCCCTTGTCTGGTCCGGATCTTCCTCAAAAGCTCTCCTGCCAACTTCCGGGTCAGCGCCCGCGCCAAGTCCTTTTGTCAGTTTTTTACCGATTTGAATTTTAATATCGGCGTTTGATGTTTCCAACGCCTGCGCATCGGTATTAACTGAAATAAACTCAACGCCTGAAAACCCTGATGAAATCATTCGGTTAACGGCGTTGCCGCCCGCTCCGCCTACGCCTATAACTCTTATTTTTGAGCGCGGGCCTTCGTCAAAATCATACTCGAAAATCATGGAATACGCTCCATTTTTCCCCTCCAGAGGTAGAATGGTGAATTAAAAATATTCATTTAACCATCTTTTTATCTTGTCATATTTCTTGGCAAATCCGCCTGGCCTGGAACGAATTGCTCCTTTTTCCAGGCGCGTTAACGCGTAATGAATCGATCCTATGCCGGTCGCGAACGCGGGGCCCGGAGTAATTTCAGCGCTGTTTTCATATTGGAGCGGAGTTCCAAGTTTCGCCGGAAGATCGAATATCTGTTCCGCTAATTCCAGAACGCCGTCAAGCTGGGCCGCTCCGCCCGTGAGAACAACGCCGGCGGCAAGCATTTCAGTGAAATGGCTTTTTTTCAGTTCGCGGGCGACTAAAGAGAATATTTCCTCAACGCGCGGCTCTATTATGGAAGCTAACACGGACCGCGATACCTCTTTCGATTCGCGTCCCGCGACTCCCGGGACTGTAACCATTTCAGACGCGTCAACAAGCGAAGACAACGCTGATCCATAGTTGCATTTTAGCCGCTCCGCCTGTTCAAGAGGCGTTCTCAGGCCGATAGCAAGATCGCTTGATACATTTTTTCCGCCGATTCCTATGACAGCAGTATGCTTTACCGCTCCCTCATGGAACACGGCCAGGTCCGTAGTGCCGCCTCCCATATCGATTACCACGCAGCCCAGTTCCATTTCATCCTTCGTCAAAACAGCATAGCTTGACGCAAGCGGCTGCAGGACCAGCTCGTCAACTTCAATGCCGGCTTTTTCGATACACCTTAAAATGTTTTGGGCCGATGAAACAGAACCGGTTACAATATGCACGTCGACTTCAAGCCTGACGCCTGAAAAACCGACCGGGTCTTTAATGCCGCTTTGATCATCGACCTTATACTCTTGCGGTAAGACATGTATAATTTCTCGGTCCGATGGAATAGCGACCGTTTTCGCCGCCTCGACTGCCCGTTCAACATCCGATTGTACTATTTCGGAACTGCTTCTGCCTACGGCGATAACGCCTTTGCTATTAATGCTTCTGATATGATCGCCGGTAATGCTGGCGTAGACAAAGCTGATTTTATTCCCGGTAACAAGTTCGGCGTCATCTATCGCGGCCCGGACTGAATCGACAGCTTTTTCCAGGTTGACGACAACTCCCCTTTTCAGTCCTTCGCTGGGGGCAGATCCAATGCCGAGAATTTTAAATAGCCCTTCCTCAACCACTTCGGCAACCACAACGCCTATTTTGGTCGTGCCTATATCAAGACCCGTAATTATTCCTTCATCGCGCAACTTACAAAGTCCCATTTCTCATTGACGACTCCACTACAACCGACCCGAACCTGAGATCGTAAATATTTTTTCCATTTAGTATCGCTGATTTTTGCAGCGCGCATAATCGTTTCAAATCGCTTTCATCAAATCGCTTATTAATAATAACCTCTGTACCGGCGGGTGAAAGGCAAAGCTTCATGTAATTATTTCCTTTGAAATTAATTTCTGATAATCTTTGGCAGATTTCAGGCGATAGAATTTTCAAAGCGTCATAAAGTTTTAAAGCATACGTTATATCGGGGTCTCTTAGCACCTCAAAGCATTTTACGTTTTCAAATTTACGTCCCGAAACCAGCGGCAAATCAGGCAACTGACTGTCAATGGACAGCACCATGCCTTCCTTGGAAAGGCCGCATAATTTGCCGCAGTTGATTAATAGGCTTGGTTTGGCAATATTTATATCAACGCCAAAATCTGAAATAAGGCCCCTGTCAACAGTACAGGAAACTACTCCCGGCTGTCGGTAAAGAACATCCGCGGCGAATTTCAGGTTCTGCTTATATATGGATTTCCCCTTTTCAAGCCCGCTAATGGCCATCACGGAATCCCTGTCAAAATAATTGTCGCCTCTGATCCTAATTTCCTTTAAATCAAACATCGGCAAATCTACAACCTTTTCATACGCGAACCGCCCCAGCGCGACCGCGACAATTAATAGTATCAGCTTCACAAAATATTTCAACATTAATTCTTCAAACCCTCCATAATTTTTTTCGTGTATTTGTAAATATCTCCGGCCCCGAATAAGACCACGTGATCGCCTTGCCGGGCGTTTTTCTTCATATAGTCAGGCAAGTCCTCTTTGTCTTTTAAAAAAACAGCATCGTTATGACCGGCCTCTTTTGACGATTTTACTATCAATTCGCCTGTTATTCCATTAATGGGTTTTTCCCGCGCCGGGAATATATCCAAAACTATCAGGCTGTCCGCCTGGGCAAATGACGATCCGAATTCTTTATAGAACCTTTGGGTCCTGCTATAAAGATGAGGCTGAAATACAGCGACAATCCTTCCGTCAAAAGCGGCCCTCATTCCTTCCAGGGTCGCTCTGATCTCCGTTGGGTGATGGCCGTAATCGTCATAAAATTTTATGCCCTCAACCTCCCCCGCAAATTCCATCCGGCGATTCACGCCGCCAAATGACTTAACCGCAGGGACTACCGCCTCCAGCGGAACTTCCAAATCATAAGCGACCGCAAAAGCCGCCAGTAGATTTCTGATATTATGATGGCCCTGCATAGGGGACGAAACCTTAGTAAGGTATTCGCCTGCATGATAAAGCGAGAAGACTGTGCTATAATTTTCAAATTTTATATCGGCCGCGCCGAAATCAAACTCCTTAGACATGCCATAGGATAGAACGGGCCTCGTGATTTGGGCCTCGATTTTTCTCACTCCGGGATCGTCCATGCATAAAACCGCGCTTCCAAAAAACGGGACCCTATTGGCAAAATCTATAAAACAATTTTCGAGATCATTATAATCCTTATAGCACTCCATGTGTTCGGCCTCAAGATTTGTGATGACAGCAATAGTCGGAGAAAATCTCGTTATCGATCTGTCGAATTCATCAGCCTCGGCCACCAGATATTCGCTCTTGCCAAGATAAGCGTTTGATCCGACGCCAAGAACTCTTCCTCCTATGATAACCGTCGGGTCAAGTCCTCCCGCCCTAAGCAAATGCCCTATCAAAGATGACGTCGTGGTTTTACCGTGAGTTCCGGCAACGGCTATCGAGAACTTCATTCTCATTAGCTCCGAAAGCATCTCTGCCCGCCTGATAACCGGAATTCTCTTTAAGCGAGCTTCGACAACTTCAGGATTATCGTCAGTTACTGCCGACGATGTAACAACCACATCGCACTTGTCGATATTATCGGGAAGATGAGAATAATTAATCTCAATCCCCATATTTTCAAGATGGGCGGCGGCCTCGTTTTTCTTTAGATCCGAGCCGGTAATGCCATACCCGGAGTTATAAAGAATCTCCGCGATACCGCACATTCCCGTCCCGCCAATTCCAACAAAGTGCAGTTTTTTTATTCTCTTAAATTTCATTTAAGTCTTTCTAATATAATTGAGGCAATTGTTTCAGCTGCCATTGGCTTGCCAAACGATTTGGACTTTTTTGCCATCTCTGTCAATTTGCTTTTGTCGTTAAATAAACCGGCCATTACCTTAATAAATCTTTCATCGATATCCTTTTCTTGTATCACAATTGCCGCGCTTGTTTCCGCGAGGCTTTTGGCGTTTAACGTCTGATGATCTCCAGTCGCGTGAGGGTATGGAACCAGAACCGACGGCAATCCCGCGGCTGTTATCTCCGAAAGCGCCATTGCCCCCGCTCGGGAAATTACGAGATCGGCTATTTTATACGCGGCGGGCATTTCATAAATGAATTTTCTAATTATACCCTCAAACTTAATTCCTGATACTTCTGATTTTATAAAATCAAACTCGGCAGCGCCGGTCTGCCAGATAATCTGCCAGTCTTCGGGCAAGCTCCTGTTGCTTATCAGTTTTAAGACTGCCGAATTAATACCTTTCGCCCCGGAACTTCCGCCAAGCACAAGCAATGTCTTCTTGCTTTTATTCAAATCAAATTCATTATAAGATTTTTCAGTATCCCCGTCCAGAATGTCTGTCCTTATGGGATTTCCGGCCAACATACATTTATTAGAATCAAAATATCTATGCGCGGACTCATAGGCTGTGAAAATCAATTGCGCATAACGTCCGAGGCTCCTGGAAGCCAATCCTGGCAAACTGTTTTGCTCCTGCAAGAAAATCGGCTTTTTCATCTTATGCGCGGCCTTAACAATTGGGGCTGAAATATATCCTCCGGTGCCGATAACCGCGTCAGGATTGAAATTATTTACAATCGCGCGGGCCTGATTGCAGCCGCTTCTCCATTTTAGAATAAAACGCAGTATTCCAGGCATGCTTCTTTTCATTCCAATCGCATCTATTTCCTCTATATCGAAAGAATAATTATTTACAATATTCTTCTCCATGCCGTTTTTCCTGCCTATAAAAAGAGGCCGTATTTTTGAGTCTATTCTCATCATCTCTCTGGCGATATTTATTGCCGGCATCAAATGCCCGGCAGTCCCTCCTCCGGCAAACAGTATTCGTTTTGACTTGTCATCATTGCTCATTTTTTGAATCGTTTAAAATATTTTCTTGGAGACCTCGTCCTCCTCGCTACAGACGCGATCATTCCAATACCAATCGAACATGATATTAAGGATGATCCTCCATAGCTCAAAAAAGGAAGCGTCATCCCCGTAACGGGCAGCAATCCAAGCGCGACGCCTATATTAATCGCGGCCTGAAACATTATTATTAGTAATATTCCCCACACCAATATAGCGCCCTCAATATTAATCGCGTTAAACGCTATGTTATAAGCGGCCCAGCATAAAATCCCGAATAAAGAGAATATCGCGATCACAATAAAAAAACCTCCTTCTTCAGCGGCGGCGGATAAAATAAAATCGGTATGGCGTTCCGGGAGAAAAAGGTGCTTCTGGCCGCCATTCGCCAGGCCTTTCCCCAGCCATCCGCCGGAGCCAAAACTCACCAGCGATTGCCTGGTTTGATAATTGGCTTCCTTTTGAAAAGGATCTTCCAGTGTTTTTGTATAAGAATCGATGCGGTCTTTTTCATATCCTATTGCGAACACTAATATTGAAACAGCGATTATGCCTGCTGTTGGCAGTACTAACAAGTATCTTTTCTTGAAGCCCGAAAGATAAAGCAGGACCGCGGTTACGGCAAGCACCAGCGCCGCGGTACCGAGATCAGGTTCCCGTAGAATAAGAACTATCCCTGAGAGCACTAATATGATTGCGGGAGCATATCCTTTCACGCCCCTTTTCTTGTCGCTTTTACCAGCAATTCTGGCGATAAAAACTACAAGCGCGATTTTGAAAAACTCGCTTGGTTGAAATGTCATGCCGCCAATCGCAATCCAACGCTTGATTTTTAAGCCGGAAAGAGGGAAAACAGCGATCAGCGCAATTATTGATACAACAATAAGGATTGGCGAATATTTTACAATCAGCTCATAATCAAGCCGGTACATCATTAGCATTATGCCTGCCGCTATTACGGCCCATATTGACTGTTTTAAAAGAAAATACCAAGTTGGTTTAGGCGGGTCCATAAATTTACAAAACGGCCCGGAGGAAGAATATATAAATAAAATCCCCAGCATTATCAGAGTTAGCGCGATAGACATGACCGCAATATCACCTCGTTCATTAACAAAAGCCCTCATTTTATTGCGCCGCCTTTTTCAAGCCTGATAACAGCATTTCTAAACGCTAATCCCCTCTCCTCATAATTTTTGAACATATCAAACGACGCGCAGCCCGGGGAAAGCAGTATTGTATCCCCGCTGTTTGCTTCACCCGACGCCAGGCTTACCGCTTCCTCAATACTTACCGCGAATTTAAAAGCCGATAGCCCATTCCACGCCTGTTTGATTTTATCCGCCGCTTCGCCAATAAGAACAACTGTTTTAACTTTTTCCTCGATCAAGCCGCTAAGTTTTTTAAAATCTCCCGCTTTATCTCGTCCCCCGGCAATTAGGATTACCGGCGAAGAGACCGCCTTTAATGCCCAGTAAACAGAATCGACATTGGTGCCTTTTGAATCGTTTATGAAGCTTATCCCTCCGATAAGCCTCACGAATTCCAGGCGGTGCTCCACTCCGGCAAATGTTTTTAATGTATTCATTATACAGTTATCATCGACGCCTACCGCTTTCGCCGCGGCCACCGCGGCGCAAACATTTGAAAGATTGTGAACGCCAATAAGTTTAACATCTCTTGATTTCATTAATTTTCTTTTATCGACAATCAAACTGCCCTCAGGCGATCCATATATCCCTGCTTCAGCCGATTTGACCGAAAACCATCTGGTCTCGGATTTTAAATGCCCGCATTTTGATCTGAGGAGGGTATCATCGTAATTAACTATTGATATATCCGTATCATCCTGGTTTTCAAATATTCGCAGTTTTGCCGCGGCATATGAATCTATATCTCTATGCCTGTCAAGATGGTCCGGCGTAATATTTAAGATCGCCGCAATATCCGGCCTGAATTTTTCAATCATCTCAAGTTGAAAGCTCGAAAGCTCCACGACAGCGATTCCATCAGGCGGTATTTCGCTCGCGATTTTGATAAATGGATTTCCAATATTTCCGCATACATAAGTCGGCACGCCGAAGTTTTTTAAAATTTCCCCTATTAAAGTTGTCGTGGTCGTTTTGCCGTTAGAACCGGTGACCCCGATTATCTTGCCCGCACAAATCCTGTAAGCCAATTCAATCTCCGCCCATACCGCAATTCCGCGCGACTTAGCCTTAACTACTATTTCAGAATCAGATAAAACGCCCGGGCTTAAAATCATCAAATCACAATCAAATATTCTGCCGCTATGCCCGCCGGTTTCAAATTCAATACTATTTTCTTCTAATCGGCGCTTAATTTTCTCATCGATTTTTTCTGAAGAATCGCTTACAAACGGGACTCCGCCGCATGCATGAACAGCTTCGGATGCAGCCACTCCGGTCCGGCCTGCCCCAATTATCGAAACACGCTTATTTTTCAAATCATATTTCATCTTATTTTCAATGTGCTTAAAGATACCAGCGCGAATATTATCCCTATGATCCAGAACCTGACTACGACCTGCTGTTCTTTCCATCCCGCAAGCTCAAAGTGATGATGCAGCGGCGCCATTCTGAATATTCTTTTTCCCGTAGCCTTGAAATATAAAACCTGTATAATAACCGACATCGCCTCCAAAACAAAAACTCCGCCTACGATAACCAGCAGAAATTCTTTTTTGACAAGAAGCGACAGCGCCCCTAACGCCCCTCCGAGCGCAAGAGCTCCGGTATCCCCCATAAAAACTTTTGCGGGATTAGAATTAAACCACAAAAACCCCAGACACGCGCCCAAAAGAGCGCCGCAAAATATTGTCAGCTCTCCGGCGCCTTTTAAATATCGTATATCAAGATATCCTGAAAAGTCAATGCGGCCGGTAACATAACAAATCCCTGCAAACGCTATCGCGCATATTCCCACAAGGCCGATTGCAAGCCCGTCCAGCCCGTCTGTAAGATTGACCGCGTTCGACGCGCCTGTTATGACTAAAATAACAAACGGTATATAAAATATGCCGAACTCGAAATAGACGTCTTTAACAAATGGAAGGTCCGTGCTGGTGCCAAAATTAGCGCTCGGAGGATACCAATATAAATACAAGCCAAGCAATAGGCCCAAAACTATCTGTCCTACAAATTTCTTTTTGGCCACGAGGCCTTTTCGCTGTTTTAATCTGGCTTTCAGAAAATCGTCCATGAAGCCGAGAATGCCCATCCATAATGTAACAAACAGCACTATTAAAATAAAACGATTTGAAAGATCAGCCCAAAGAATAGTTGGCAGTATAATAGACAAAAGCACGAGCAGTCCGCCCATGGTTGGCGTACCTTCCTTCGATAAATGGGTCTTTGGCCCGTCAGATCTTATGCTCTCTTTCATCTGATGTTTCTGTAAAAGTCTGATGAAAATCGTCCCGAAAATAAAGCTGATAAGCATCGCCGTTACAGTGGCGTACGCCGTCCTAAACGTTATATATTGGAATAAGTTAAATCCGGAAAAATATTTGCTGAGCGGAAATAATAAATGATATAACATTTTATATCAACTCCATTATGCTCTCGGCTATTTCCTCCAGAGCCATGTCCCGCGAAGCCTTCAACAATACGAGATCGCCCTTTTCGATTAAATTCATGAGTTCTTTTAATAGCTCGGATTTGTCTGAAAAATATCTTCCTCCCTCTCCAAAAGCTTCGGCAATAGAGGCCGCGTATTTCCCAAACGCGAATAGGTGTTTTATCCCGGATTCCCTGGCGTGCTTGCCTATTTGTTTATGATAAGCTTCCGAGCTGCCGCCAAGCTCCAGCATATCCCCCAACACCGCTATCCGACGACCCTTAATCTGCATTTGAGAAAGAGAATCTATGGCGTATTTCATCGATATGGGGTTGGCATTGTAACAATCGAGAAAAAACGATACGCCCCCCTTATTGACGATTTCGGAACGCATGCCTGACGGCTTAAAATTCATAAGAGCATCAGCGATGGACGCGGGATCTAATCCAACAGCTTTTGATACGGCGTACGCGGCTAAGGCGTTGTAAACATTATGAACGCCGGGAAGCGATAAATTGAATTGCGCGCTATTTATCTTAAAACTTCCCAGTTGATTGCCATCGAATTTCAAATCAGTCGGATGGATATCATTATTAAAAGACATTCCGAACTTTATCGTTTCAAATTCCCGCTCTTTTCCGGCACCAAAAAGCAATTCATCATCTCCATTTAGTATCAATGTTCCGGTAAGTTTTAGATGTTCCAAAATCTCGAGCTTGGCCGAAGCTATCTCTTCCACGCTTTCAAAATATTCCAGATGAACCGGGCCGACATTCGTGATAACGGCGATATCGGGGCAAGCGATTTCGCCCAGTCTTGAAATTTCGCCTTTTTCGCTCATGCCCAATTCAAAAACAGCATGCTTATGGTTTTTCCGCAATTGGAATATCGATAGCGGCAGGCCAAATAAATTGTTGTAATTGCCTTTGGATTTTAGGCTAAGCGCCGACTTTGAAATAATCTCATATATCATATTTTTGGCGGTTGTTTTGCCATTAGAACCTGTAACCGCTATAATATTTGCCGGCATTTTTCCCCTGTAATATTTTGCCAATTCTCCAAGCGCGTAAACGGTATTATTTACAGCTATTATTTTGGCGTCGAAGGCCTCAAAATTCGAGGCCAGCGTATTAGAAACAACTACCGCCGCCGCGCCTTTATTCAACGCTGAAACTACAAAATCATGCCCGTCATAATTCTCGCCCTTAATAGCCACAAAAAGATCGCCGTCTTCAATGACTCTGCTATCAATTTTGACGCCATTAATCATAACCCGGCGAAATTCAGGGGCCCCCTCCAAGTCGGCTCCCAGAACTTCGCCAATCTCGCCTATTGCAAATAGCGAACTTTTATTGTCCGTTACGCTATTCATAACCAAGTTTTCGCAATTCCGATTTCGCTATTTCAAAATCCGAAAAATACTTTTTGATCGTTCCTATTATCTGATAATCCTCATGGCCTTTTCCGGCAATGACTACTATATCGCCTTCCTTCGCGGATGATATGGCGGCCTTAATGGCATGCGCTCTATCCTCAATTACACGGCATCCTTTTTTGTTCGTTATACCTGCCAAAGCATCTTTAATTATCGCGGATGGATCTTCCGTGCGGGGGTTATCGGATGTTAAATATGCATAATCGGCAAGGTCCGACGCGGCCCTGGCCATCAATGGACGTTTCTTAATGTCGCGGTCTCCTCCGCACCCGAATACAACATGTATGTTTTTAGGCTTAAACATTCTTACGCTCGACAGCAGCCGTTCCAGCGCTCCCGGAGTGTGGGCATAATCTATATACACACCAAACGGCTGTCCAAACGAAACCTTTTGCAAGCGTCCCGGTACGGCCTGAGCTTCCGACAATCCCTTTATCACGTTATCAAGCGATAACCCAAGACCGATTGCGGTAGCCCCAGCGGCGGCGGCGTTCTGGTGATTGAATGCCCCCGGAAGAGGAAACTTGAATTCCGCGCTTTCGCCTTTATATCTAAATTCTATTATCGAAAAATCTACATCCGTTTTTTTCGACCGGAAAACCAAATCGGAACCTGCCCCCGAACCATAGGTGATTATCCGATTATTACAACTGTTTATGAGCCGTCTGCCATATTCATCATCGATGTTTATAACCGCGCATGGCGTATCATCGAACAATTTGGATTTCGCCCCAAAATAGCTTTCCATATCCTTATGATAATCAAGATGGTCTTGCGTTAGGTTGGTAAAAGTCGCGGAGGCGTATTTTATGCCTTCGCACCTGCCCTGTTCGAGGCCGTGCGAGGATACCTCCATGGCACAGCCGTTTAGGCCGTTGTAAACCATTTCGGCCAATATTTTTTGTAGCTGAACCGGTCCCGGCGTAGTGTTTCGCGCCGCCAAAACGCGCTTGCCGGTGTCATAGTTTATTGTGCCGATTTTACCCCATCTTTGGCCCATAGTGTTAAATATTGACGCTAACAAATAGGCCGTTGTTGTCTTCCCGTTTGTGCCGGTTATCCCCGCTACTTTCATTTTCTCGGAAGGAGAGCCAAAAAAACGTTTCGCTATCAATGGGACCACCGCGCGCAAATTATCCGAATTTATTACCGGGACATCCGGCTTTAAATTTATTCCGGGGGCGGTTAAAATAGCGGTCGCTCCCAGAGATACCGCTTCCGTAACATACTTCCTGCCGTCCTGCGAATAACCGGGTACGGCGATAAAAAGATCGCCCGGCTGAACAGTCCTTGAGTCAACTGAAAGACCTGAAATTTCAATGTCCGGAATATTCCCGAATTCTTCGATGTTAATTCCGGCGAACAACTCGGATAATCTCATTGAAGGCCCTGCCTTTTCGTTGTTTCTCGTTACAGCGTAGTTCATTCTTATTTCCCGATCAGATGCAATTCTGAAATGTTCTCAATTTTTGTTCCGGGATTCGGCTCTTGATAAATAACCGTACCAGACCCCGTAATTGTGCATTTAAGCCCGATAGAATTGGCAATTCGACAAGCATCGCGAATTGTCTTTCCGCTAAAATCAGGCAACAAATCTAATGTTTCGTTATACGCATAATTATTTTTTATATTCGCGAACGTTGCTGTTATCGGCGCCGGATTTTTTGAAGTTTTATCTGCGCGATAAGCGTACCGCGTTTCTCGATTTTCATCGGAGTTTCTTACCAGCATATTATTGCGGGGAAGACTTACAAATCTTTGCGAAATATTACGAAATACAGGCGCCGAAACTACTCCTCCGTAAATACTCGTTTTGGGCTCGTCAAACATAACAACTCCGACATAGCGGGGATTATCGGCAGGAAAATATCCGGCGAACGAAGCCAGCGAACGCTTTCTATCGTATCCCCTGCCCTCTCTCTTCGTCCTCAATGCCGTACCTGTCTTACCGGCAATTAAACAAATTTTACTGTTGGCTTTTTGGGCTGTTCCCAATAAAACAACATCGCGAAAAATTCTATCCAGTTTCTCACAAGTACGCTTGTCCAGGGCCTTTCGCACCACTTTCCTTGAATTAATTGTTTTATCTTCGCCATCGTTCGTTATCATTTTTGAAACAAAATACGGTCTGAAAAGATTGCCGCCGGCCGCCACCGCTCCATACGCTCTGGCTATTTGAAGGCCCGTTGCCGCAATGCCATAGCCGAAACAGACGTTTGCCAGAAAATGATCTGTCCACTTTTCAGGTTTATAAACAAGGCTTGAAACTTCGCCCGGGAAATCAATCCCGGTTTTCTCTCCGAATCCGAATGTAATTAGCGTTTTGTAAATCAAATCGGACCCCGCTTCCAAACCTAATTTGCTGACGCCGATATTCGATGAGTATATTCCTATTTCATCACAGCGAAGAGAATCGTAAGCATGGTCGTCCCGCACGATATGCCGGCCGATCTTGAACCTGCCTCCTTCTACGTTTATAATATCGCTTGGTTCAAAAATTCCCGCTTGAAATACGGCCGCGAGAGGAATTAGCTTGGCCGTTGAGCCGGGTTCGTTTCTATCGACAATACTGCGGCACCTTCCAAATGAAATATCGCCTCTCTCGACAGTGGCGCACGCGACAACTCCGCCATCTTCAAGATCAAGGAAAACCGCGGAACCATTTAAGGCTTCGCTGGAATCAAGCATCCATTTTAGCTCTTCTTCAACAATCTGCTGGAAATCCAAATCAATTGTCAGATAAATATCACAACCGTCGACAGGTTCAATAATTGTATGCTCCCAGCTGGCTATTTCGCGGCCATAAGCGTCGCGAAGAAAAATCGAGCGTCCATCACTGCCTGATAAAATATCATCATACTGTTTTTCCAAACCGGATACGCCGTGATTATCCGTATCAGTTCTCCCAATCACTTCCGACGCAAGGTCCTCGAATGGATAAACCCTTATGGATTCCACGCGGGCCTTAAATGTCTCAACATTTATTTTTTCAAACTTTCCCTGTTTTTTAGGGGTAACGCGCCGGGCTACATATAAAAATCCGGGGTGTTTTTTAAATTTCTTCAGCCAATACGATTTTGATTTTCCCGTAATTTGAGAAAGCTTGGCTGCCTCTTTGGCCTTGTTTTTCATATATTTGGGATTGACCGTATATGACTTCGTTTCCATATCGTATGCCAGCAGCCTGTCGCGGCAATCATATATCGCACCCCGTTTAGATTTTAATGGCATTGATGATTTCTGCTGAGAATCAGCATACTCCTTAAATGCCTTATGCTTTACAATCTGAATTTCCACAGCCCTGGCAACAAAGGAGATACAGATAAAAGCAAAAATGATTGCCAGTATCTTCCCTCTTTTTTGTATTATCCTGAATTCTGTCATAGGCTATTTAGGGTTAGACAGGTTCTTTCCTTCTTCCGCGGTAACTTTGCTCGAACGAAAAACAGCATCTTCTATCGCGTCAGCGACCGCGTCAACATCAACAAAATTCCTCCGGTCCTCGAATTTTACGGGGGGCGCCGGATCAGGGACGCGGATTCTCCCTGAAATATTCTGAGTCAGGCCGCGCCGGGCCGCGATTTTTCCCACCGCGGTTAATGACTTAAGGTCCATCAAATAAGTCTTCAATTCTGAGTTTTCTGAAATCAAACTTTTTTTTGCCTTTTCAAGTTTTTTGGACTCCGCGTAATATTCTTTAACTTTGTTCGCTTTCCATATCATCAGCAAACTCAAGGAAAATATCAGTAAAATAATCGCGGCCGGTTTCATGCCGCTTCCGGTTTTTCGCTTTGAGCGTTTCTTATTTTTTTTCCGCATATCTCAGTCGGGCAGATCGCGCCCGCGAGTTATTTTTAATTTCTTCCCTGCTCGGGTAAATTGGCTTTTTTGTTTTAATTTCTATTAATTTTTTTGCCCCGCATTCACATTGCGCGACATTCGGCCCGCATACACATTTTCCCGAAAAAAACTTGAATTGCCTCTTGGCAATTACGTCCTCCAGAGAATGATATGAAATAACCGCTATCCTGCCGCCCGCCGCAATTCGGGGAATAATCCCGGATATGGCTTTTTCGATCTCATCAAGCTCATTGTTGACAAAAATCCGAAGCGCCTGAAATATTCTCGAAACCGCCTTTATATACCGTCCGGGGCCAACAATAATTTTAACAATCGAAGCAAGCGCGTCCGTGGTTCTGGGCTGTTTTTCAATAATGGCCTTTGCGATTGCGCGCGATTTTTTCTCCTGGCCATATTCTTTCAGAATTTTAATTAGATCGGGCAACTTAATATTCCTAATAATCTCATAAAGAGGCTTGCCGGATTCTTGATCGAATCTAAAATCCAATGGAGCAGCTTCTTTATATGAAAACCCTCTGGAGCCATTGTCCAAATGCATAGAATTTAAGCCTAAATCAAACAAGATCCCCGTCAAAGGCCTAAATTTCTCCCTTTTCAGCAATTCCGGAATTTCTGAAAAACTCATTTTAAAAAGCCGCACGTCTTTTGGAAGTCCCTTACTGGCCATTTCAAGCATCTCACCATCGCGATCAATCCCCACAAAATCAAATTTCTTAGGAAAACGCTTTTTTATTGCCCGCAAATGCCCTCCCAAACCAACAGTCGCGTCAATGAACACTCCTTCCGGAACATCTGAAAAAATAGAAACGATCTCTTCGGCCATAACCGGTTGATGGCCCATGCTAAATTAAAAGTTGGCCAGCCACGTCCTCATAGGAGTCCGGCTGTCCCGATTCATATTCGTTAAGCCTGCTGGGGTCCCACAATTCAATTTTATCAAAAACTCCTCGAATAATGATTTCCCTGCTTATCCCCGCCAATTCCAGTAAGTTTTGGGGTATGGCTATTCTCCCCTGCTTATCGATTTTGGCGTCGGCCGCGTTCGATAATAAAAGCCTGACGAAATAGCGCGCTTTGGGATCGGATAATGTTTTTAAACCCGCAAGTTTTTCTTCAATCTTTTGCCACGACGAATGCGGATATAAATAAAGGCAGCCTTCAAAACCGCGAACAATCACAAAATAATCGCTATCCGGCAATTCCGGGTTGCCCCTGAATTTTGCCGGAATGTTGAATCTGCTCTTATGATCGATTGTATGCTTAAACGTGCCCTTAAAAGTTTTCATCTTACCCAAATCTCCCACTTTTACCCACAAATAAGCCATTTCGACGTATAAGAGTCAAGCAAAAAAAGTGTTGTAATCCTATTCCTTTCAAATATATAGCGATACAGCAATCATTTTCTTTTGATAACTTTTTCACGGTGTTTTTAAGTGGTTTTCATTTACTAATTTATTTTGTCTCTTCGGCAACCTTATGAGATATAACAGATTCCAGAATAACATGGTTTCTATCCGGCCATTTGGGGCGATCTGCCATTATATCTCAACTCTTTCGATACTAATTGCATTTCATCAAACAGTATGGGATTGATCCTATACTGAAATCGAAATCCAACCCGATAATCCGGCAAAATGCCTATCTTCATGCCCGCTTATCCTATTGTAGAATAAGCCTTTACGAAACCTGTTTCAAGTTGTTAACCCCCCGAATTTTACGGCACTGCTATTGCATAACTTTGTTCTCGAATTCGCAAATTTTCTTTTGAAGGAGGGAATGATGTTTTATAAATTCCGAACCCAAATTTTTACCGCAGTAATAGCGATTCTAATGATGACAAACGCCTGGGCTGAAAGTGAGTATTCATATACGATTATTACGGACCAAAGCGCCGTGAATAATAATGGAACAAACGTGACAATCGATGGCGGCCTGATACTGGCCACGCCCGGAGTGCCTCAATTGGGGTATAAAACGGTGAAATTGGTCTTGCCTTCCGATAAAATAGTGACAGGCTATTCGATTGAATTATCAGAACCTGTTTCAATCGGCGCTACATCAATTGATTATGTTGTCGGCGATCTAAAAACCGGCAATTATCCGGCTGATACTGCCTTTATGCCCGATGAAACTATCTATGGATCAAATGAAATTTATCCGGCCAAAAGAATCGAAATACTTAATAAGGGAAACTGGGGCGATATACATCTTGTCAATCTCGCGGCATACCCTATTGGATACAGGCCCTTATCCGGCGAAATAATATTATATCCGAAGATAACCGTACATTTTGAATTGCAGGCCAAACCCTTCGAATTTGGATTAAATCCGAAAAGCGATATTGTCGCTTATAAATCTGTCCAAAAAAGCGCCTCTAATAAGCCGGAAATTCCCACGATTATTGGATTACCGCCAGCTGGAGATCCCCCGATAATCCCTACAAGCATACCGATGGCAGAATACCTTATAATAACCTCCGGCGCGATTGCTCCCGGGTTTTATCCGTTTCTTGAATGGAAAAACCAGAAAGGCGTTCCGACTGATTTAGTTTTAATTGAAGATATTTTGGCTACTGTTTCCGGCGTTGACCCAGCCGAACAACTGAGAAACTACCTGATACAAGCATATAACGATGGAATAAGATGGGTGCTTTTGGGAGGCGATGAAGATGTTGTTCCGATACGATATCTTTACCCCGGCAATGTCAACGGCTACGAGCCCGGACTCAATTATCAGCAGATTTCCGATATGTATTATTCCGATCTTTCCGGCGATTGGGATGTTGATGGAGACGGAGTCTGGGGCGAGTCTTACCAGGACAATCCTGATATTTTTCCTGAGCTTTATGTCGGAAGGGTCCCGGCCAGAAATATGAGCCAGGCACAAATCTGGGGCAATAAGGCGATCCTTTATGAAAAATATCCGGGCAACGGCGATCCATCCTACCTTACAAAAGCTCTATTTATAACCGCCGATCAGATGAGGGATTATGGACAGCATTATGTTTTAGCCGAATTAATTCCAAACAGTTTTACAGTCGATGTAAACAGACTCGAAGAAATGCCGAGCGGCGGTTCGCCATTGCCTACTGGCCCTTATGGGTATGAGGTTATCAATATAATGAATGAAGGCTGGGGATTTATCTCTAATCTTAATCATGGAAGCCCTGAATGGTACGCCTCAAAATCACAAGGATATAATAATTACGGTTGGTCCGGAGTTTGGAGTACAATAGTTCCAAACTGGGGCGCGTGCGGCGGGTTGATCCAGTTAACGACAAACAATCAACCGGCTATCCATTATTCGATTAGCTGTGATCTTGGCGCGTTGGATTTCGATAAGGGCATTTTATCGCCTAACCCTTACGCTACAACGGTCACCTATGCCGAAGCTTACCTTTTTGAGCCAGGCGGAGGCGTGGCATTTCTCGGAAATACCCGCTGGGGATGGGTGTCATCATCATATAATTTAGAAAGAAAGTTCCTAACACATATCTTTAATGATTCAACCAGTAGAATTTCTGAGGCCGAGGCATTGTCCAAGATAGATTATCCCAGCTATAGAGACATAGGCTACGGCCATACTCTTTTCGGCGATCCTGAGATGTGCATGTGGACATCAGTTGACGGTTATTTAACGATGGACGGCCCAACAGAATTTGAACTCGGAGAACCGCAAGTGCTTGAATATACAGTCCAAAACGATGGCAACCCGGTTCAGGGCGTTAAAGTCTGCATGTATTTGCCCGGTGATATTTACGGTACTGCGTTTACTGATGAAAATGGCATTGTTAATTTCGGAATCACTCCCTTATTCGATGGCGTAATGACAGTAACCGCCACAAAACCGAATTTCATACCGGCCCAGCTTGAAGTCGTTCTGGGCACGCCTGCCGGAATAGATGATGAAATTACTCTGCCTACCTCGCCAGAGGTATTTCAAAATTACCCGAATCCATTTAACAATTCAACAATCATAGAGTTCGACCTTCCTAATCAAGCCCAAGTCGATATAGATATTTATGATATTGGCGGAAGGCTCGTTACAAAACTCGCTTCGGAAATATACGAGCCAGGAAGAAATCGGGTTGCCTGGAACGGCCTAAATCAAGATCATGGACAGACAGCCAGCGGAATATATTTTTTCAAATTCACTTGCGGAAACTTAGTTTCAATAAAACAAATGACTTTATTGAAATAAAGCGGTTTTCTCCAAAAGAATCCCGTCTCATTATCGTTATTAATGAGGCGGGCTTTTTTTATCTTCATGGTTCTGAACGATCTTTTGAAACAGCCGATTAAATTTATCAGATATAACGTCCCAGTTATAATTTTTCTCAATCCTGTAACGCGCTTTTCTTCCCAGCGCATCTGTTAAATCGGCGTCGGAAAACAGCCTTATCAGGCCTTCGGCGAAACTCTGAGCATCCTGTTTCACAATCAGTCCCGTTTCTTCATTAACAACCAGTTCCGATGTTCCTCCCAGCCCAAAAGTTATAGTCGGAATTCCGCAAGACGCCGCTTCCGCGGGAGTCATTCCAAAACCCTCGCCTATTAAAGATGGCAATGCCAGAACGCGGGCAAATTGGTATTTTTCCACCAATAACTCATGGCCTAAAGCATCGAGCATTTGCACCGAACCGGAGAGATCGGACAGGTTTATTTTTTCAAGAAGCGAATTCTTCTCCGGGCCATACCCGATAATTTCAAGTTTTGCTTCGGGAAAAGATTGTTTTAATTGTCTGAATGCCTCTAATAACAAGTCAATGCCTTTTTGTTTTATTAGCCTCCCTATAAAAAGGACCGTTCTTGATTTTGAGGGGCTTTTGCCTGATGGCTTGAATTTATCCGTATTGGTCCCCATGGGAATAATTTCCACACAATCGGGGATGTTCTGATTGCCAATAATCCTTTTCATATAGCCGCTGTTTATCGTAAGAGCCGATGATGCTTTCAGGGCGGAGTTCGCGAATATCTTAAATGGGGATTTTATGGCCAGATGAATGTCTGTTCCGTGCCCTGTTAAAACCACAGGTAAACCGCTTTTCTTAATATATCGGCCGAGCCAGAACGATGCTGGGAAAAGCCAATGGAAATTGACAAGATCAAACCGGCGCTCCAATGACAAATTCTTGACCGTTCGATACATAGCATATATAAAAAACGGCAGCTTCAAAAGTTGTAGCGGGTCTTTTTTTACGTTTGGCAGAAGGCCGCCGGAATAGGCCAGGTCTTCGAATCTCTCAGGAAGATATTTAAACCTGATAATCTCTATGCCATCCCAAACCTCTTTTTCTTCAATTCCTTTATGGTGCGGCACTACAACAGTTACGTCCCACCCGCGCGCCTTTAACCCCAGACAAAATTCCCATAAAAATGGCGATAGGCTGTCTCCCGGTTTCAATGGAAAACTTGTTGTCGCAATTAAAATCTTCATGAACCGGTATTTTCCCGCCTTTCAATTAACCTTGTAAATGCTCCAGCCAATCTCCGAACCGTCAACAATTGACGCCATGTTAAAAAAATCAACGACTTCTTCATCTTCTAACCGGCTTAAGAAATCCGATGTTTTCTCAAAATATATAAAATCAACTCTCTGGATCTTCATCAGGGATTTCAGGTCATCGTAAACAACCGGTATCCAGATTGAAAGCCGGTCGGAATACCACCAGACAGCATCCGAAGCGTCAGAAACAATAACATCACCGGGACAGCTTATTTCAGATAGCCGTTCATATACTTTCTTGTTCGCCTCGACAGTTCGCGCGTTGGCAATAAGCTCCTTTTCCAGAAACGGGAACCGGGACGGAATTACCAATAAAAATAAAATTGCCGCGAGAACCCATTTTTTTTGAAATAATTGAATTTGGTCCCTTAACAGCATAATGCCAATAACAATTGAAATGGCCAATAATCCTTGAACATTAACAAGGTGGCGAAGATGTATGCCGTCAAATGATGACACTATTACTACTAACATTAACGACACTAACGCGAATTTAATGAACTCGGATTGAGAATATCCGGCTATTTTATTCTTCATCGCCGCTAAAGCCAGCGGCACTATTCCGAAGAAATTCAATATAACCATCGTCCACCATGAAAAGAACGCTATTCCCGCAACGAATTTCTTCAACATGTAAAATGGAAAGTTAGAAACGGCGTACCACAGACCCATCTGGGCAAATGATCTGTACGTATAATAGTAGTATTTTAAATGCCCCATCCCCTTAGTGAATTCTCCATAAGCCTGCATGGTAAAAAATGGATTTCCGAAAAGAATAAAATTCCTGACAAGCCAGGGTGATAGGGTCAATACCACAATGCATGCCCACGCAACTTTTAATTTGATATTTCTCTCAAATAAAAATAGCAAGATGGGCAAAGCCAGGATGATTATCTGATATCTTGCCAGAACAGCCAAGCCAAAAACAACTGCCGAAATTACGACTTTAAAGATGCCTGATTTATTTATCAAAGGCAGGATCGCGAAAAGAAGCAGCGCCCCGGTCAGCATTTCGGGCGAACCTTCGAGGGCTGTCGCCAATACGCTTTGATTCAATCCAATCAACGCGGCGGCCAAAACAGCCCAATCCGCCCCGACAAGCTTTCGCGCGACTAAATATACGGCAAGAACAAGCAGCCATATCGCGATAATTGTCGCCAATAGGATTGTCGTATCGTTCGCGCCAAACATATAAAACCAAATCGCGAGATAAACAGGATAAGCCGGCGCCCATAAGTTATTTGGCTGAGGCATATCATGTGAAAACGTAAAGGCAAGCGGATACAAATGTCCAAGGCTGAATCCCTCTCCCCGCACAATATTTCTTGCCAGCCCCGCATAGTCATTGCCATCGTGAAGCCCCAGGTAGCCGTTGAAAAAATAAATACAATAGACCGCTGAAACAACTAATATTAAAATCAGAATTAAATTGCGAAGATAAACGTTCATTATTTTTATTTTTTAAAACCGCGTATCATGCAGCCAAAAAGCAGCCAGCTATAGAAAAAATCGAAAGAATATTTTCCACCCTTCAGCAACGCTAATTTTTTAAGAGCAGAAATTGCCATTTCTGAAATAAATGGCGAAAGAAACCATCTAATACTTTTTTTCAATGGTCCGATACCGGGATCCGGCAATCCGACCATCCAGCCGTTTTTAAATATCGCCGATGCCCCATGTTTTTTCAAAAGTATCTTATAGCTCGTGCGGCCAAACCGCTCATATTCCGATTCCATTTCCGCGAGAGTTTTCGAATGATAATGAAATGAAACCGCATGGGGATTATATCTTATCGGAACATGTTCTTTCTCAAGCCGAAGCCCGAAATCCGTGTCCTCCCCTTTCCAGCCTTCGAAATCAAGATCGAAACCGGAGAGTTTTTCAAATGTTTCTTTTCTGATGGAAAAATTGCCGCTGTTAAAATATTGTCCGGGTATCGGCCCATCCTCATTTTGACGGAACCTGCCTCTGGATAAAATATATTGTAATACTCTGTTGCCCTCTAATTCTTTGGGCGTTTTCCATGCGCCGACTATTACGGCCTCCGGGTGTGATTCCCATGATTTCAAATAGGCGGCGATCATATCCGAAGACGGCTCCATATCGCCATCTAAAAAAAGGACCTGTTCTCCCACCGTTTTTTTAAAACCCATATTGCGAATTATTGAGCGGCCGACATTTTTATTCGATTTTATATATTTCATAAAAATCGGAAGCCTTTGTTTTTTTACGAATTCTTCGGTCCCGTCTGTTGAGCAATCATCAGCTATAACTATTTCGAATAATTTCGGATTGTTTATCTGCTTGGCGATGCTTCGAAGCGCCTTGGATAATATTTCCTTTTGATTATATGTTATTATCATAATTGAATACTTAATCATTATTGCTATCCAGCTCCCTGTATATTTCCACAAGCTTTACAGATTCGTTTTCCCAGTTGTTTTGCCGCGCCGAGATTTCGCAATTTTCCTTTGTTTCGCTAAAACGGGCATAATTAAAAAGAAATGCCGAAATCTCCGAGGCCGCTTTTTGGGGTTCCCCAAACTGAACGACAATGCCTGTTTTTTCCTTCAAAACAAAACCTGATATCTCCGGCATCGGCGATACGATTTGAGGAATACCCGCGTTTAGGTATTGGAACAGTTTCTGCGGTAATGCCAATTTATTATTTAAAGCGGCATCTTCCATAAGAAGTATTCCCGAATCGGCCGCCGCCGTATAGTTCGAAAGCTCGTCGGGAGAAACCCTTCCCGCGAATCTCACTTTATTTTCAATTCTTGCATCCACGGATATTCTCTTGATTTCCTCTCCAATCGGGCCGTCCCCGATAAATAATACAACCGTTTTCTCAAGATGTCGCATTATTTCTATTAGATAATGTATCCCTTGCCCTCGCCTTAAGACCCCCTGATAAAGAATTATCTTATGATCGTCCGGAATATCATACTTTGAACGAAGATCAATCGGCGTAATATCTCTCAATTTTATCGCGACGTTTCTAATTATAGCGGGAGGGTCTATTCCATATCTTTCGCACAATTCCCGGCCCAGTGATTCATTAATCGTAATGACCTTATCCGCCTTTCCGATCAATTTCGATTCCAGTCTCCGCCAGATTGCCTTTATGATATCTCTGCCTTCTAATGGTTCCAGCTCCGTATATAATTCCCTGGCTTCATATAAAAGTTTGCCGCCAGTCTTTTTTGCCGCCCAGCGCGCCGCCGATAATACATCAAGATCAACCGCGTGATACAAGTCGGCCTTCATCCCCGCCGCGATCCGCGCGGCAATAAAATTATATTGTAAAAATCTTATCTTTCTCGATGGCCATGTGTATTGCTTAATTCTGTGTATCGGAAAACCGTTATAATTTTCGGAATCTCCGCCGACAGTGGCGATAATCTCGACATCATGCCCCATGCGCCCAATGGCTTCCACTTCCAGCCTTGCCCTGGTGTCGAACTCAAAACTGTTTAATATTAGATATGCGACTTTCAACTTGTGTTCGCCATTTTATCTTTTAAATTTTTTGCCGCTTGCTCCATTGTGCAAAAACAGGCTCCATTTTTTTTAGCATAATCAACTAAGCCTTTGAAAACATCTAGCCATCCGGGATAATCATGACTATACATGGTCCTTTGATGCCAATCTAATACCAAAACCCCGCCGGTATCCTTAATTTTCTTAATAAAATTAATTCCTTTTTGAATGGATTTTTCGCAATTCTTTTTTCCCCCGCCCATTAATCCGCAATCCATTACAGCTATCGGTATCTCCACAATATCAATGGGTGAATTTTTTTCAATGTCAAATGGCATAAACGGAAGATTTATGCCGTTATAAAATCCCATATCCTCGTCAAAGCCAAGACATGACGTGTATTGCATACGGTTTTCAGCCGCTGAATGCCAGTATAGCGGGGCAAACGCCGACAAATAATGAGGCCTCATGCCGTAAATTTCCGTCTGACAGGCATGAGCTAATTCGGCCTTTGATTCTTTTATATATTTTCCCTTATTACAGTCAATTCCCGTATGCAGGGCCAGCTCATGCCCGCTTTGCGCTATCAGCTTTAGCGATCGCTTCAGATTATTAGCCTTGTATTTTGGATCGAATTTGTTTGTTCGCTCTCCCGCGAAAATAAAATATGTTGATTTAATGCCGTATTCATTTTCAAGATCAATCCAATCCTGTATTTTGTCATAAGGATTATTTATAAACCCCAGAGATGATCGTATCGAATCATATAAGCCCCTGAGACCGCCGGGAACATCTTTTATGAGCAATAATTTTAAACTTCCGCGAATTGACCGATAGATCATATCAACATCATGCGTAACAATAACACAGAATTTACTGTTGTTTGGCCATAAAGTCACTTTAGCATTATCAGAGATAACATTTGCTTTTAATAGGACCTTATAGAAACTCCTGACAATACCGCATAATGACTCTTCTATGGAATTATCCGGTTTTATACTTGTGGCCGCAAACGGCCCCATTTGAAATTTTACGGATATTTTTTTAACAATTTGCCCTATGGGATCAGATTCCAAAATGACAGGGCCGTTAGATCGAGCGGTATTGAAATCGCTGGAATTATTCGATTTCCTGCTTTCGGCATTAATAATAACGCGAGCGGACTCAGGGGCCTCCGAGACACGGCCCCGCCAGATTACAGGCTTGTCTGAGTTTTCAATAAAACGCATACCCGAAAAGGCAGAAAGGTAATTAAAAGCGTGCTTTACGGAAGCCTCGCTGAATTTACCGTTAGTGTAGCTATATTCAATAACTGTATTTTCTTCACGCATTTTTTATATTTCGCAGCGCACCGAATAGCTTTCCTTTGATATTAAAACCTTTATAGGCATGCCAATGATAATATTCCGAAGCTCCAAATGATTTTTTGAAATCGGCGATACTTTTTATTCTGGCGTCAACAAGGTCCCAGATTTTTATATTTTTATTTTTTAAATCATTTCCAATTTCGGCCATAAGCAGCTGGTTGGTCCCAAGGCTATGATAATCAGGATCGGACCCCGCTATCCAGTCATAGGCAAATCCGCCGTAGATTAGCTGTCCTCTAAACGCGGCTAATATATCGCCAACAGTTGCCGCGTAAATAGTAAGAAGCGATTTTTCTACTAATATTTTGCACCAATTCTCAAGAGAATCTGACTCTATCGGCGGCTTGAGGCCCTTGCGATGATAAGAGGTCTCCCACAATTTCATCGGTATGGATTCTATCTTTTGAATTCTAACTTTTTCCCGTTTTGCTTTATTGATTTTATTTTTCACATCGTCCCGAAACCCCTTCCCCCATTTGTCCAAATCATCGGATGTCAAAGCAAGCGTCACGCTCTTTAGGAGGCCCCAACTCCTTGAAATTCGACTAATTGAGTTAAACTCCGGGGTGAAGCATAAGTAAGCGTAATCGCAATCTTCTTTAAGAAGCTCCATCACATCAGCGAAGTAATTTTCCTCGTATTCCTTATGAAAAAAAACATGGCCGAAATATTGGAATAAAAGCGGTATGGTCGCCGCGCGTATGCCTGGTCTTTTCTGAAATATGACGTTGGAAACGCCCAACTGCCGAGCCTCATTATTGACAATTACTTTCGATGTTCCTTCAAGACCGAGAGACGCCGCGCCTCCTGTAACAAAATCCGGGTGATAAAAAACGCCGCCCCAGACATTTGAAAGAAGTGTCTCTTCGGGAACGGCGTTGGAAAGTGCTATTTTACTTAATAACCGCAAATTTTCCCGTGCCGGATTTACCCTGATAATCGACAATGAAGAAATAAATCCCGGCGGCTACCGGCTCGCCTTTTGAATTTTTTAAATTCCATTCAGGATAGTCGTTTAAAGCAAACGACGCAACCAGGTCGCCGGAAACAGTATAGATTGAAACATTCGCGTCCGCCGGCACCCTCTTAAACGAAATTTGATTATCGCCCGGCGATACCCGCGATATTAAAACCGGATTTGGATATGCTTCGATATCCGATAAATCTTCCGATGGCGGCTCAACGCCGGAATCAAAAATCGAGAGCCCGCCAAACGTGCCTAAGTATACCGTGCCCGTTTCGATATCAATCTCTATATCCGAAACCTCATTATTCAAAAGAGGACTGTTGTCCGTAGTATAAATGGCGCGCCAAGTTGTTTTGTCGGGACGAAGAACGCCCGCTCCGGCAACCGTCCCCACCCAGATATTTCCAACGCCGTCGGAAGCTACCGCTTTGACGCTGCCTGATATATCAGGATGAAGCTCCACTTGTCTTACAATGCTTGACGATTCATTCACGTAATATAAACCGGTGGGCGACGCAAACCATAAATTACCAAACGGATCCAACGCCAAATCGGAGACAAACTCGCGGCTCAGATAATTTTGCCAGGAGTCATCATCCTGGTCAAATGGGGTCCCGGCAAAATTAAGCTTATGAAGGCCCTGGGTGGTTCCGACCCACAATGAATTTCCCTGAGACAGCAATGCTCCGACAGTATTCTCAGAAATCGTATTGGGGCCCTCAAAATACAAGTGCCATAATGAATCAACGGGAGCGAAAACTCCCATCACCAAGCCTGAATCAGCGTCGAGAGACGATACCCACACGTCTCCATATATATCAACTTCGACATCCGCAGCGGCCCAATAAGTGTTGGCATTCTGAACGCCAAACATCGGGCTGTTGTCTGTGCTCCAATGGTCCCAGGATTGTCCATCGTGGCGATACATCCCGTTTCCCCACGATCCAACCCAAACATCCCCATTGCCCCCTACCGTAATACTATGAGCGCTATTGTCTTCCAAGTCGGAATTAGCGCTGTTGTATATCGTCCATTCACCGCCCATAAATTTACTGAGGCCCTTCGCGTCGTGAGTCATCCATAATGCCCCCGATAAATCAATCGCCATATTTTTTATAATATTCGAGGCCGGACCGGGTATTGAATGCAATACCCACGAAGTATCTTCAAATCCCGCAAGCCCCGATCCAAAAGTCGCGGCCCATAAACTATCTTCAGAATCAAACGTTATGTCTCCTGCTCTTGACGAAGGAAGTCCGGTATTGGGTATGCTCGACCATGTTGTCCCGTTATATACGCTAATTCCCGCATGAGTCGATACATAAAGCGCGTTATTATGAAAAATGATTTTTCTGACGCGGCGATTTGAAAAGCTGCCCATCTCCACCCAATTGGTATCCGGGAAAATCTCCAGCTTAAATAAGCCGCTGTCAACTCCTACGACGACCGTATCATAATAGGCGGCGATACTGTTAATATCCGCCCTGCCAAACGGGAAATCGCTTTCGTCGAAAGACCTCCATGATTCGGGGTCCTGGATATTAGGATTGTTTTTGGGAGTAAAGGCCAACCCTCCGGCAGTACCCGCCCAGATATTATCTTCAATTACGGCGATACTTAATACATCTTCAGAAAATTCCAGGCTATCCAGTCTCTTTGCGGTATCTTTTATTTCGCCGCCATTGGAATACATTAAAAATTTGCTAACGCCCAAATCACTTGCGATCCACAGAACGTCGCCGTCAATAGCAAGATCAAAAACCGTGATTCTTCGCTCAAAAAAACCGTCGTTTTCAACAATTGGGTAGTTAATTATTTCACCTGTGCCAAATATCTTGCTTAACCAGCCATCGCCGGAGCCAAACCATAAGCTACCGGATGTGTCCGCTTCAACGCAAATATAATCTATGCCGCCTAAACCATCAGTATTTGTTATTTTTGACGTTTCATTATCGATAGGCGAGTATCCTATTATTCCTCCCGATGTGCCCCCCCAAATAATGCCATTTTGGGCGATAATTTGTCGAATATCATTTGAATTTGTAAAACTTAGCCATTGTGATCCATATATAGAGGATGCGCTTAATAGCACTGTAGCTGAAGCGATAATTAAACGTCTAAAATTCATGAGGATTAATATATCGTTTCCGCCCGATAAAGGCAATTATTAAAGAAATCGCTGATAGTATCAGGACTGTTTTGGGAATTATATCGCCCGCGCGGCCATATATGCTATCCGATTTTTCGGGATTGATCTTCGCAATAAGATATTCCTCCGTAAAAATATCAGATTTGACCAAAATCCTCCCCCACTTATCAACAGCCATTGAAACCCCCGTATTTGCGGCCCGTACTACAGGGATTCTATTTTCTATGGCTCTAAACACCGACATCATGGCGTGTTGTTCCATGAGCGATGTTCTTCCGAACCACATATCGTTTGTAATTACAACCAAGAACCGCGCTCCTTTGCGGGCAAACTCCCGACAAAACCCGGGATAAACCGATTCAATACAAATCGCCGTCCCGAATTTAATCTTACTTATTTCAAACAGTTTTTGTTCCGTTCCGGAAGACCAATCGGCTTGGCCAAGCCTTATTTCCTTCAATATTTTAAATCTGCCCGAAAATGGAATTTTCTCGCTCACCGGAACAAGATGGATCTTTTTGTAAATCTCATAACCATCTATGCCGGGTTCGGCCATAATGGCTGAATTGAAATATATATATTCCTTTGGCCCGACCGTCTCATAAAAGGGGGTCCCGGTTAAAATTGGAATTTCTAATGAGTCAACAAATCTCTTAAAATTTCTAAAATGAATTCTATCCTGGACCAAATATGTGGGCGTGGCAGTTTCCGGCCAGATAATCAACTGAGCTCCAGCCTCCGCCGCCTGGCGCGAAAGATCGAAATACGTATCGAAATTTTTCTGAAGATACCGCGGTTTCCATTTAATATCTAAAGTCATATTTCCCTGCAACAGCCCAACTGTTAATGTATCGTTATTCTGAATCGAATCCGCGTTAGGCAAGCGCCACACTCCGTAGGAATAAAGCAGAATGATTGTAAGGGCCGATCCGTATCTCAACAACATTCGGCTTTTATCCTTTAAATCAAATTTTTCGGATATAGACGCGTACAATGCTGTGTTGACTATCAGAATTATTGCCGATATCAAATAGACTCCTCCAATTTCGGCGGCCTGTATAAAGGGCAGATAATACCCGAGAGCGTAACCGATATCCATCCAGGGATAATTCAAGTCCGACATTGTAAACAGCCAGTTCCAGGATAAAATATAAGACGGCAAGAAAACCAGGGCCATGCCCGGGCTTCGGCGCAATATAATCACATAAAACCAATACGTTGTGGCAGGCATTATCGACATGAAGAGTACGCCCGCAATCATTCCGGCGACAGTTACCCAGGCAATATAATAGATATATCCAAGATTAAAAATTACCGCCCAAATAAAGCCATACTTCAATGCCTTTATGGGAGATAAATCCTCTATGGCGTAAAATAACGGCACGAGAACTATAAATATTAATGGCCCGAATTTAAATGGAGGAAAACAAAATACGGAAATTACCGCGGACAATATTACAAAATATAATCGATACTCTTTCATAATACGCGCTTTGTAAGTAAATTATTTTTGTGATAATCCATCAAGATTTCTATATTAACAGGCTTTTTCCTGTCATCGCCTTTGGCTGCTGTAATTTCAGATGTTCTAAAATTGTCGGGGCAACATCGGCGAGGATTCCGCCTTCGCGAAGATTTCCCTCGAAATTATCATCCACAATAATAAATGGCACCGGAAAGGTTGTATGTGCTGTAAAGATACTCCCGTCCTCTCTAATCATCTTTTCAGCGTTGCCATGATCGGCTGTAATAAGAGAAACCCCGCCGGCCCGCCGGATAGCCTCGACAATTCTGCCGACACATTCATCTACGGTCTCAACCGCTTTTTGGGCAGCCTTAAAATTACCGGTATGGCCAACCATATCGCAATTAGCGTAATTTATTATTACTAAATCATATACGCCTTTCTCAATTTCGCTGACAGTGGAATCAGTAAGTTCCAATGCTGACATTTCCGGTTTAAGATCATAAGTTGCAACTTTTGGAGAATGGATCAATACCCAGTCTTCGCCCTCATTCTTTTTTTCAACTCCGCCGTTGAAAAAGAACGTTACATGAGGATATTTTTCAGTCTCGGCGGTACGAAGCTGCTTCAAACCTTGCCGGCTTATAGTCTCACCGAGAATATTGATAAGAGTCTGCTGAGGAAAAGCGACCTTCGAATCAAGATTACGATCGTGCAAAGTCATACTAACGAGCGGCACGACAACTCCGCCGCCCCGGTCAAAACCATCAAATTCGCTATCAGCTACGGCGTGGCTCAGTTGCCGCGCTCTATCCGCCCTGAAATTGAAAAATATCGCGCCGTCATCCGCGGAAAATCTATGGTCGAAACCATCAATAGAAATCGGCTCCATAAATTCATCGGTGATATTATTATTATAATGTTCTTTAATGCTTCCAACGGGATCTGTCGAAACCGGACCAACTCCATTTGCCACAAGGTCGTAAGCTTTCTTCACTCGCTCCCATCTGTTGTCCCGGTCCATGGCATAATATCGCCCGATAATCGTGCCGAGTTTTCCAACGCCGATTTTTTCGCACTCGGAAATTATTTGCCTGATATATTCCGCGCCGCCATTTGGCGATGTGTCCCTGCCATCAAGAAAGGCGTGGATTACAACATCGTTCAAACCGTTTTGAAAACAAAGTTTCAACAGAGCGTAGAGATGCTCAAGAGAAGAATGCACAAGTCCATCGGACGCTAACCCCATCAGGTGGAGCTTGCCGGAACGGCTTTTTACGGCTTCAATCATTTCAATCAAAACTTTGTTTTCAAAAAAATCGCCTGCGCTGATAGATTTATCTATTCGGCTTACCTCCTGATAAACCACCCTGCCCGCGCCGAAATTCAAATGGCCGACTTCGGAGTTGCCCATTTGTCCGTCAGGCAAACCGACGTCCAATCCTGACGCTCCCAGAGTTGTATGCCGGTATTTCGAAATATAATGCTCATAATTGGGCTTTTTCGCCGCATAAACAGCATTGCCTTTTGTATCGGGATTCAGCCCGAAACCATCCATTATTATAAGAGCAAGCGGCCGGGGAATTTTATTCATATTGTAAAATAACCTTGCCGGTGCCCTCGATCAATTTCCCAATGGGCACGACTTCGCAATTGGCAGCATTCAGAATTTTGCGCACCTGCGGTATATCTTTTACGGCGATCACCGTAACGAACCCGATGCCCATATTAAATACTCTGTACATTTCCTCGGTTTCTACATTCGCCAATCTTTGAATTGCCTTAAATATCCCTGGCGGAAACCAGTTGGCCGTATTTACCACGGCATCAATATTCGATGGTATTATCCTTGAGATATTTCCTTCGAAACCTCCACCGGTGATATGTGCCGAAGCCTTCACGAGTTTCTTTTTCATTAATGGAAACACTGTTTTGAGGTATGAAAAATGAACAGCCATAAGATCATCGCCGAGCTTATTGCCTGTTTCCTCAACAATATCATCGAGTTTCATACCGGCCTTTTCAAAAAACGCAAGTCTTGCTAATGAATAGCCGTTAGTATGAAGCCCGCTTGAAGAAAATCCAATAAGCAAGTCGCCGGGGTTCATAGATTTTTTATCCGGCATGGCTGACTTGTTCGCGATTCCAGTTATGAATCCGGCAATATCATATTCCCCGTCTGAATAGAAGCCGGGCATTTCAGCGGTTTCGCCTCCCAATAGCGCGCAGCCATTTTCTTTACACCCCTCGACAACGCCTTTAACTATTTCAACGACCACGTCTTCTTCCATCTTCCCCAACCCGATATAATCCATAAATGAGATCGGTTTCGCCCCAAGGCAAAGTATATCGTTTACCAGATGATTAACAAGATCATGTCCGATAGTATTGTGACGGCCTGACATAAACGCTATTTTCAATTTTGTCCCGACCCCATCAACCGATGAAACCAGATATTTATCTTTTCCCGCAAGGCCTTTTAAAGAATAAGAGGACCCAAAATCGCCAAAATCGCCGCCGATTTTTTCTGTAAACGTCGATCGCACTAATTTCCCCAAACGGGATTTCGCGCGGTCGGAGGCTTCAAGATCAACTCCGGATTCGTTGTATTTACTCGCCTTGCCCATAAACTAAATTATAGGAGTTTGTTATCGTTAATAACAAGCTCGAACTTGAGGCCAAGATATTCCGCGGCGCGTTTGCATACCAGCATCCGTGAAAGGAAAATCTCAAAATATTCCATGACCTGCGAAATCGACGTATCGATCTTAATTTCCAGCTTGGCAACTTTCTCGCCTTCCTCAATACGCAAAAAGGACGACTCCGCCGCGTAATTTACTCTGTCGTGAATATCAACTTTGATCATGTCTGTATTGCGCACGCGAGACCGGTGAACGTCAGATTTGTCCGCCAATATCACCGCCGCGGAAACATCCGATACGGGAAAACCATCACGCTCATCATGATTTCCGATCGCGGCAATTATTTCAGTAATGTCTTCCATATCCATGCCCATCTCTTTTAGCAGGGAAAACGCCATCACCGAAGAAGTTTGGGCGTGAAAATCTCTGTTAATAAGATTGCCGATATCATGCATATATCCGGCCATTGCCGCCTGTTGGGCTTTTCGTTCGCCTTTCTTAAGACGAATCATAATATTATAGGCAATCTTTGCAGCAAGCGAACAATGCCGCTTCCCATGCTCGGTATAACCAATTTCTCCAAGTACTTCATCCGCCTTTTTAATAAGGGCTGTAACCTGTTCATTTTTTTTAACGTCATCTATTGTTATCATTACTTTGCCTCTCGGTTCTGTTCATTAGTACGTCAATTAAGAATATTGGATCCTTTAGGTCAAGGATTACATAAACGACCAGGGATCTACATCCAGTTTTATCGAAACCCCTTTTAGACCTTTCGAAAATTTATTAATACTGTCAAATAATAGTGCCGGTTCCGACCCAATGCCGACTTTTAGAAGAATTTGATAGCGGTAAAGCCTCCCTCTTCTGAAAATCGGGGCCTGGGCCGGCCCAAGCGCGTTGATATTATTTTCGGCAGTAATACTGTCTATTCGACTTTTCAGATTTTCAGCTTTTGTTTTGGCCTTTACCTTATCCGGCGATGAAACGACTATAAAAATAATTTTACAAAACGGAGGATAATTTAATTCCTTTCGAAATTTCATTTCACAGTCCAAAAAGCCGGTGTAATCGTTATTTATTAAATAATTAAACACGGGGTCATTAGGCGAATATGTTTGCGCTATCATCATCCCTTTAGACTTTTTCTTCGCCGACCTGCCCGCCCTGCCTGCGGCTTGAATCAAAAGTTGCAGTACCTTTTCTGAAGCCCGAAAATCAGGAAGCGAGATGCCGATATCCGCGCCGATAACCGCCACAAATCCCACTTTCGGAAAATGATGCCCCTTTGCCACCATTTGCGTTCCTAAAAGGACTTGAAACTCTCCCCGTCCAAACCTGTCCAATACTTTTTTCGATTCCCATTTTTTAGAGGCTATATCGGAATCAAGCCTCTCGATTTTCGCGTTCGGGAAAAGAGATTGCAGGCTTTCTTCAAGCCTCTGTGTGCCCGCCCCTCTAAAGCTCAATTTGGTTGAATTACAATTCGGGCAAATTGAAAGGCCTTTTTTTTCTTTACCGCAAAAATGGCATACAAGCTTATGGCCTGTCTTATGGTATGTCCAGCCGATCTCGCAATCGGGGCACTTCCCCAGCCAACCGCATTCAAAACATATAAGCGAAGACGAATAGCCCCGCCTATTGAGCAGAATAATTATTTGCTCCCTGTTTTTTAGCCTGATTGACAATTCCTCGTAAAGCGAAGCCGATATCGGCCAGAAACCGCTTGGAAATATCGGGGGCTTATTGGCGTCCTTTTCGGGATCTCTTAATGTCGATATTATTTTAATCTCAGGACCGGGGCCGCCGGTTACTCTCTGTGGCAAGCTTAATAACTCAAGCCGTCCTGATTGGGCCGCATGGTATGATTCACAGGAAGGAGTGGCGGAACCGAGAATCACGGCAGCTCCTGTGATCTTCCCCCGTTCAATAGCCAAATCTCTGGCATTATATCTCGGCGCGGGATCGTCCTGTTTGTAAGAACCGTCTTGCTCCTCGTCAACAATTATCAAACCCAGGTTCTCAATCGGAGAGAATATCGCTGATCTCGCCCCAATCAAAAGGCGTCCTTTACCCGACCTGGCCAACTTGTAGATTAAATATTTCTCCGCGGGGTTGAGGTTTGAATGCCAGACCAGGGGCTTGATATCCAAAAACCTCTCAAATCTTTCTACTATTTGGGGCGTTAAGGATATCTCCGGCACAAGCACAAGGACCGATTTCCCTTTGCCTAACGCGATTTTTGCCGCCTCCAGATATACCTGGGTTTTCCCCGAAGACGTAACGCCGTATAAAAGAAATCCGCGATAATCACCTGAATTCAAGGCCAGTCCGATCTGCTCCATCGCCGATCTCTGCCAGAGCGTTAGCTCAACAATCTTTTCCTGTCCCAATGATTTCAAACCGCCTGAAACGGGCAGTTTTTTTTCTCTATTCTCGTATTCTATCAGCCCCTTCTTATGTAAGGTCAAGGCCGAAGATGCTGAATATCCCAACTCCTTTAGATCTGAATATTTGGCCCCTTCTTTATGATTAATAAGAAACTCCATCAACAATCTTGATTTTTCGCCTAATTTCGGTAATTCCAATAGGCTTTTGGCAGACGGTTTTATCCAGCGTTCAAAACCCTTTTCAGTTATTTTTCTTGAAGATTTAAAGGGCGATAACGAAATAACGCCTTTCAATACTAAATCATCCGCGGCGGCCCGGCTTAAATTTCCGAACTTTTTCAAATCGGCAAATGAAAATCGACCCGGAGATTCGCGCACTCTCGAAACAAATTCAACAGCTTCTTTCGAAGCAGAACCCGCGCTTGAAACAGGCCCGGGATAAAAATACGCCTTTTTCCGCTGCAGCGACCCCGGCGGCAACGCGGTTCTAAGAACTATGCCGGGCGTTGTGCTATATCTATTGGCTGTTATAGAAATTAGCTTCAATATCTCCGGAGATAAAGAAAGGTTTTGGTCGCCAAGCCCTGTTATGCTCCTGATGTCCTTTTCAGGAAGACCGCTATTGTCCGTAGATTCCAATATCACGCCCACAGCGGACTGATTTCCAAATGGCGCTATACACAGCATTCCTGGCTTTACAAGAGCTGATAAATCATCTGGAACCTTATATGTGAAATAATTTATATGGGGTATTGGGAACGCTGCCTTAACATACATCGTAACTTCTTTTAGAAATTAAAGGCAGCCCAAACGAGAGAATCGATTAGGCTGCCGTCTTTGTGAGCTTGCGATTGCAGTTTTATTTACCAGAGCAATCTTCGTATTTTTTAAAGGCTTCCTGCGCCTGTTTTCTCAATCCTTTTTTCATCAGGACTTTAAAATATAAATCCCAACCGGCGCACTCTCCGGGGAAATCTTCAGTTAAAGTTTCCAGCCTATTCTGCGCCTCGTCGAACTTTTCGGCTTCGATATATGCTACGCAAAGATTTATTTGCCCATTCGCGTCTTCCGGACATAAATCAACGGACCTCGAAAACGCTTGTATGGCGCTGTCATTGTCTTTCAATTCGCGAAAATAAAGAACACCCAGATTAAACCATAAGTTGCAGTTATCGCTTTCCAACTCAAGGGCCTGATTGTAATAATCTACGGCTTTTTGAAATTCCTTTTTCTGACCGTAAATATCGCCGAGCCTTGCTTTTGCGGTCGCGTTTTGGGGATCTGCTATTAGAATTTTTTGATAGAGGCCTTCGGCAATATCAAGCTTGTTTATATTAAAACAGAGGCTTGCGTAGTTTTCCAAAACTGCAATCTCATCAGGAGCTATTTCATACGCCTTTGTATAATAAGAAAATGCTGAATCGTTATTCTCGAGGTACTGCCAGACAAAGCCGGCATTTGTGTAAGCTTCATACCTCTCTGGGTTGATTTGTAAAGCTAACTCGAATTTATCGCGGGAAGCTTCCCATTTCTTGGAATCCGCGTATTCTCTGCCGGCTTCGAACAATTTTCTCCACGCTTCAGCCCTAAACTCTTTTAGCTTTTTTTCCCCTTTAAGATATAGCCTTTCAGCGGCTTCAACATGAATGAGCATATTTTTATATTCTTCTTTTTCCAAATAGCAGGATGCTATATAAAAATGCGCCTCGCCGTTTTCAGGGTTTTCCTTTATCGCCATATTGAAATCGGAAATCGCCTTATCGTACCTCTTTCCGTTCATGGCAATTTTACCGGATGTGACCCATTTATTTGAGCAACCGGCAACCATAAACACAACCACCATCAAAAGTACGGCTGTTTTAAGCCAACCTCTTCTCATTTTTCCTCCATCTTAGTACTCAATAGTATATGTTAATACTTCTTCATCATCCGATTTCACCGGCACCTGAAACTCAACCTTATACGCGCTGACTTTTTCATGTTCATAATTAGACCCGGTTATATGCCACTCAAACCAGCCCGGCGCCGATTCTACAACTGTTACCTCTATATCCTCATCCTTGTGGTTTTTTATCTTGATTTCATAAGTTTCACGTTTATGCCACTCGCCCAAGTCCACCACGTTGGTCTTTTTCCTCTCGCCGGTTATATCAAAAGCCTCGCCAAGAAAAACCCTGACTTTTTCATTTTTCGGCGTATGATCGATCAAATCTTCGCCAATAAATTGCAGATCGCCCTTACTATCGGCCTTGTAGACCCTCAGCTTGCCTTTGGGAAGCGGCATTCCCAGACCGCGCTCTTTGGAATTAACAAATTCGAGGTTCACCTTGATCTTCGATTTTCCTCTTTGCTGTCTCCAGCCGGAGAATTGGCTTTCCAGCGTAAAGACTTTTTTCGCGGTAGTTTTCGTTTCCGGGAAAAGAGAAAGCTGTTTGATCTCATTATCTGCCACTGTCGCGGGGCGTTGGAGAGAATAGAGATGATACTCGAAAAATGATTCTTCCTCGAATTGCGGAGCGCCTGCTATTTTCGCACTACCCGCATAATCCAGTACCTGACGTCCCCTTCGAGGCCTCTCGGTTACCCTGTGTACATCACCAGCTACGAGCTTCAAAGCCGCGTTTTTATAGGTTGCTCCGCTTTTGTTATCGATAGAAACCCAGCCTGATAAATCAAGATTCTCATCGTCCTTATCAACTACAGCCACGTATTCAGCATGCCAGTTCAATCCGTCGGTAAGATAACTGACTTCGCATTCAGATTTTTGTTTTTTATCAGCCTCAGTAAGCCATACAAGGGTTGGCTTGAGTATTAATCCTTCGGGCAATTTACCGAAGCGATAATCTACAACCTGCTCGGCGTTGGTTATAGTTATCTCGCCGGAGGAGCTTTTCAGCATTATAAATTTGCCGTCGAATGAAAGAAGCTTGCCGCGATGCAGGTCGCCGTTTTCGGTCAGCAGGCTGATATCCTCGCCAAGATATCTCTGCATCATCTTTTGCGTGCTGATAAGATCGTATTGGTAGTTCTGCTCCAGAATCGCGATTTCCGAAGACGCCGGGTTTATGTGAACCGATGTCGGATCAATTAATGCCGCCACATCATCGAATTTTACCGACCCGATGCCTTTATCGAATTCCAGCGTACGCGCCTGTTTTACCAATCCAAGATTATTATTGTAAATAGTCAACGCGACATCATCCGCGCCAGCAGCCGAAGCGAATAATAAACCCGCTGCCATTATTAGAATAAATTTCTTCATCTTTACCTCCCGTGTTAAAGCGTTTCCTATATGATACGCTTCAACTCAACGCGTATTCCATCATATTTCATAATTGCATATCGGGCAACATATTTTTTGCTGAAAATAAAAGAAAAAATGAGGAATTACCTAAAATAAAACGTTGTATTCTACCACCCCGCGAGAGATTCCAGGTTTTTATTAAGCTTGTTAATGCTTTCTTCCGCGAGAGCCAGTTTTTCTTTTTCCGCGTCGATAATCTCCGATGGCGCTCGATCAAGAAAATCGCTATTTGACAGTTTCTTTTTTACCCGCTCAAGATACTGTTTTTGTTTCTCAAGTTCCTTTGACAGCCTTTCTCGTTCGCTTTCAAGGTCGATGAGCCCCTCAAGAGGAATATAAATCTCGCCTACCGCGATTACGCTTGAAGCTGATAGCGGCGGTTTTTTTATATCCTCGCCAACCGACAGGTTTTTTATTCTACCCAGCACCATTAGCTGTGTTTCTTGATCCTCAAGAATCTTGATGACGTTCGCGTCCGATGTTTTTATCAGCACATCCGCTTTTTTCCCCGGTGGAACATCCATTTCGGCCCTGATATTTCTTATAGCGCCAATGATTATCTGGACAAGTTCAAAATCCTTCTCCAATTTATCATCACAATATTTCAACCGCGGTTCCGGCCAGCCAAGATCGTTCAGTAAATCATCTTCGCCAACATCAGGCAGATTGTGATAAATCTCCTCCGTCACATACGGCATGAACGGATGAAGGAGCCTTAAAATCTGCACAAGAACATATCCTGATACCATCCTTGCTTTGTTCTTTACATCTTCGGATTGGCCATTTGCCAGCCTCGGCTTTATCATTTCAAGATACCAGTCGCAAAAATCTTTCCAGATAAAATCATAGGCTGTTTTAGCCGCGGTGTTAAAACGATAGCCGGAAAGATAATTATTTACCTGGCCTATGGTTTTCGCAAGCTGGGATAGAATCCAGATATCGGGCAATTCCAGGTCTTCCGGATCAGCGGAAATTTTAGTTTCATATTTGTAGCCGTTGAAATTCGTTATTACAAATCTTGAAGCATTCCAGATTTTATTTGCGAAATTCCTTCCTATCTCAAAACTCTTTTCATCAATAAACGGGTCCTGTCCCTCAGGCGTGGCAAGAATTATTGAGATACGAAGGGCATCCGCTCCAAATTTATCGATTATCTCTATTGGGTCAATTCCATTGCCCTTTGATTTTGACATCTTCTCGCCAAGAGCATCCCGAACCGTACCATGTATATAAACGTCATTAAACGGTATTTTACCTGTAAATTCATAAGAGGCCATAATCATCCGCGCCACCCAGAGATAGATAATCTCGGATGCCGTAAATAACGCTTTTGTGGGAAAGAACTTCTGTAATTCAGGAGTATCATCCGGCCATCCAAATGTAGAAAATGGCCAGAGCCATGACGAAAACCAGGTATCTAAAACATCGGGGTCTTGCTCGATTTTCGCTGATTTGCATTTAACGCATTCTGTCGGTGCTTCGGCTTTTACCATAATCTCGCCGCATTCTTTGCAATGGTATACCGGAATACGATGACCCCACCAAAGCTGGCGGGAAATACACCAATCTCTTATATTCTCCAGCCAGTAAAGATATGTTTTCGACCAATGCGCCGGATGGAATTTTAGGTCGCCGGTCTTCAGGGCCTCAATTGCCGGTTTTGCCAGTGGTTTCATTTTAACAAACCATTGGATGGATAAATACGGCTCAATAACCGTATTACACCGATAGCAGGTGGCAACAGCAAGCCTATGATCTTCAATCTTTTCCAGAAATCCCCGTTCTTTCAATTCCTCAACAAGTTTTCTTCTGACAATATATCTGTCTTTTCCGGCAAATTTACCGGCATTTTCATTCAATGTGCCGTCTGAATTGAGGATATTCAGTTTTTCCAGATTATGCCTGTTGCCAATCTCAAAATCGTTAGGATCGTGGGCGGGTGTGACCTTGACAGCGCCCGTACCGAATTCCTTATCTACATAATTGTCAGCTATAATAGGCAGTTCCCGATCAAGAATCGGCAATATCGCCGATTTCCCGACGAGGTCAATATACCGCGCGTCATCAGGATTGACCGCGATCCCGGTATCTCCAAGCATTGTCTCCGGCCTTGTAGTGGCAACAGTGAGATACCTGTCAGAACCTTTTATTTTGTACTTAATATACCAAAGATGCGTATCGATATCTTCGCGTTCAAGCTCGTCATCAGAAAGCGTTGTTAAACATCGGGGACACCAATTGACCAGCCTGTTCCCCCTGTAAATCAGGCCTTTATCATAGAGGCGGATAAATACCTCTTTAACAGCGCGCGATAAACCTTCGTCCATTGTAAATCTTTTGCGCTCCCAATCACAACTGCACCCTATGCGTTTTAACTGATTCAGAATTAAATCGAATTTTTCTTCTTTCCAGTCCCAGACCTTTTTTATGAATTTTTCCCTGCCCATTTTCTGGCGGGATATGCCCGCTTTGTTCAGGTTTTTTTCTACTACAACCTGTGTTGCGATTCCGGCGTGGTCAATGCCCGGCATCCACTCCGCTTCAAATCCCATCGAGCGTTTCCAGCGAATAAGTATATCCTGAAGCGTATTATTTAACGCATGGCCAAGATGGAGAATGTCCGTTACGTTAGGCGGCGGGATAACTATCGAATATGGCTTTTTTCCCGATTCTGTATTCCCATGAAAAAGACCTGAGCTTTCCCACTTAGAATACCAGACCTCTTCTGCCTTTTTCGGATCGTACGTTTTTGGTATTTCTTTTGACATGCTTTCGCCTGTTGGAATTTATCTCTCCAAAATAAAAACGGGGTAAACCCGCTTGCCGTTTAAAGATATCGGACAAATAGAATCCAAATTAATTATCTTTATTTCAGTCTGTTTTTGCCTAAGTCCTCTTTTACCTTTCATATCCAAATTGAAGCTAATAAAAGTATATCTTCAATAACTAAAAACAAGCGATTTTTTGCAATTATGGAGTTTATTTTCGCTTTCGCAATAATAGAATCAGGGCATATTTACCAACCAATTTCTTGCCTAATGCGTATATTAATGCAATATTTAAGTTCAATGGAGAAACCGAATGCGTGACAAAAGCATCAAGCGCCGTGATTTCATTAAATTAGCCGGAAAAGCGTCTTTGTTGACAGCCGCTTTTGGCGCGGGCGAATATATCGTTTCCAAAAATGTTTATAAAACCCCGGATTCGACAGCAGGCATATTCACCGGCGATAGATCGGTTCTCTCGAATTCGGACTACCCCGATGTTGTCAGCATAAAATCCCTCGACCATTCCCAAGCAATAATAATGGCGATTGGTTTAATAGGCGGCATTGATAGATTCATTTCCACCGGCGATATCGTAACCTTGAAACCCAACATAGGATGGGACAGAACTTCCGCCCAGGGAGCCAACACTAACCCGGTCTTGCTCGAAGCTGTCGCCAAGCTTTGTTTCGACGCCGGAGCTTCTAAGGTCGTTATAACCGATGTTTCCTGCAACGATTTCAGGAGGTCTTTCCGGCGATCGGGCATTGGAGAATTATCAAAAAAAATCGGCGCGGAGATCATTTTTCCGGAAGAGCGGCATTTTGTGAACGCTGATCTCAAAGGCGAAATTCTCGGACAATGGCCTGTTTTACGGCCCTTTCTCGAAACGGATAAATTAATTAACATGCCGGTAGTCAAACATCACAGCCTGTCAAAAATTACGGCGGGAATGAAAAATTGGTATGGCGTGCTTGGCGGCCCCCGAAATCGCCTACACCAGCAAATCGATCTTTCAATCGCTGACCTTGCCGATTTTTTCAGGCCGACTCTAATAATTGTCGACGCTACGCGCGTACTCTTTCGCAACGGTCCTGCCGGCGGTTCGCTCGCGGACGTTGAAATACACGATACAGTCATCGCGGCCACCGACCAGATTGCCGCGGATTCCTATTCGTGCAAATATCTAAATATTGATCCAAATTCGTTAAGCTTTCTTACCGACGGGCAATCCCGCGGTTTGGGCAAAATTGACGGTTACTCGCTTATAGAGAAAACTGATATTTTATGACAACCAAAAACAATCCTGACAGCAGAATAATAAAGATCCGATGGTTGCGCCGTTCTGCTCAAGCGATCTTTCTGCTATTTTTTATCGTCCTTTTATATATGACCGAATTTTCGTTCATTGGCTCAAGTAGCCCTGAAGAAACCGCGATTCCATCGGGGTGGCTTAACCTGTTTTTCAATTTAGATCCGTTATCGGGTTTCGTGACCGGAATATCATCCTGGGTGCTTTACCCAAGCCTGTTTGCTGGATTAATCATTATAGCAGGCACAATTTTCTTCGGAAGGTTTTTCTGCGGTTGGATTTGCCCTCTGGGAACGCTGAACCAGATGTTCTCAAGTTTTTCATCCGAACGAAAAAGCAGAAAAGGAAAAAGACTGATCGAGGCCAACAAGTACCATCGATATCAGGCTTGGAAATACTATATCTTGTTTGGGATTATCGGACTCGCTCTACTTGGCTCCGTTCAAATCGGCCTTTTTGATCCTATCGCAATTATGGGCAGGTCCTTCGGACTGGTAATAATCCCCGCCATAAATAAAGCTTTCACAGATATGGCAATGGCTCTTTCAGCGTCTCCGGTTTCTTTTTTAAATCCGATAGGATCGCTTATGTTTTGGGTGGGTTCCGGAACGATTATGTATTTGAAACAACCGCATTTTCATGGAGTCTTCTGGATGGCGTTAATAT
>CAZKYQ010000003.1:41017-50236 GCA_964556975.1 uncultured Ignavibacteria bacterium | reverse complement strand
CCGACAATTATTGACATCCCAGTTAATGCTTTTAATGAATAATAAAAAAGGCAAAGAATAACTCAAAACCCCGGTTTCCGCCGGGGTTTTTTATTTTAGCGTGAAAAGGCATAATATTATTAAAAAACGCGCATATTCAAACTTGCGATTAATCTTCAAAGCCCTTATATTCAATCGCCAAACTCAACGTTAGGAGGATTATGCCCGGATACAGATTTAAAGGCAAGACTCTTGTGGATATCTTAAAACAGAGCCGCGATATTTATGGCGATAAAACTTGCATGAAGCGGTTCTCTGAAGACCGATTTATCAATATAAGTTATAATGAATTCGCGGAATGGGTCTCAAACATTGCCAAAGGCCTTATTGCATTGGGGCTAAAACCTGAAGACAAAATCGCGTTATTGTCTGAAAACAGGCCCGAATGGGGAGCATCGTATTTGGGGGCAATCTCCGCGGGCGCTATTAATGTGCCGCTTGACGCTCTCTTGAAAATATCAGGCTGGGGCCATATTATACGCGATTCCAAAGCGAGGTTTCTTATTGTCTCGCAGAATTTTCTTCCGGAGCTTGAGCAGATATTTGACGACCTTCCCGATCTTGAATTTATTATTTGTATGGAAAAGCCGCCTGGCAACTCAAACGCTATTATTCTTGGTGATCTTATGAAAAAGGGATCTCAGGCCGACGTGGAACTTCCCAAGCCCGCGCCTGATGATCTTATCGCAATCCTTTATACATCGGGTACTACGGGACAAGCCAAAGGAGTCATGTTGACGCATGAAAATGTCGTCTCGGATGTCGACGGGATACTGCAAATGATTAATCTTGAGGAAAACGACAATTTCATTTCAGTTCTGCCAATTCACCATACATTTGAATGTACGGGAGGGTTCTTGACGCCATTAGCTGGCGGGGCCTGTATTACCTACGCCCGCGGTTTAGCGTCAAAATTGATAGTGGAGGACATAAAAAACAATAAGGCCACAATTATTCTCGGCGTACCGCTTTTATTCGAAAAGATGCATCAGGGAATGATGAGGGCGATTTCGAAAAAACCTCCATTTACTCGTTTGATGTTTAAGACTACTTACGGTTTGAGCGGTATTTTGAGCAGCTTTCTTAAAATTGGAGCAGGGAAAAAGATATTTAAGGGCCTTCGTGAGAAAGCCGGCCTATCCAGCTTGAGATTGATGGTTGCCGGGGGCGCCCCCATGCCGCCGGAGGTCGCTCATGCATTCAATCTTCTTGGATTTGCGTTTATTCAGGGTTACGGACTTACCGAATCTTCTCCTGTTTTGACATTGAACCCAATGGAAAAAAGAAAAGATTCATCAATAGGCATAGCCATTCCCGGAGCCGAATTAAAAATTGTCGATTCCGACAGCAGAGGGATCGGCCAGATTGTTGCCCGGGGCCCAATGATAATGAAAGGATACTATAACAACGAAAAGGCCACTAATGAAATTCTAAAGGATGGCTGGTTGTACACGGGCGATTCCGGCTGGGTTGATACTGAAGGATATTTGTATATTGCCGGTAGATTGAAAAATGTAATTGTTACCCCCGCAGGGAAAAATGTTTATCCTGAAGAAATTGAGGCGGAACTCAATAAATCGCCCTATATTCTCGAATCGATTGTGCTGGGACGGCCGACCAGGGAACAGCGAGGTGAGGAAATCGAGGCGATAATTGTCCCGGATTATGAATATTTTGATTTAGCCGCGGCCGAAAGAGACCAGCCGTTTTCCACGGAAAAGATCGAAGCTACAATCAAAAGCGAGGCAAATGAAAGATGCTCAATTCTTGCCGTCTACAAGAAAGTAAAATATATTCGAATCCGCAATGAGGAATTTGAAAAAACCTCGACAAAAAAAATCAAGAGATTTTTATTTAAACATAGGTCCGAACTTTTGGATAAGAAGGATTAAAGGCAAAAATGACTTATGGAGTAATATTAGCGGGCGGCCGCGGAGAACGGTTCTGGCCGCTATCAAGATATGAGCACCCCAAACAGTTATTGAAGTTGACGTCTTCCAAGACAATGATCGAAGAGACAATCGACAGGTTTGAGGGGTTTATACCGACAGAAAGGATTTTAGTAGTTACCGGCGGCAATTTAAAAGATAAAATTCTGGAAGTCGTTCCCTTTCTTGAGCAAGAAAACCTGCTGTTGGAGCCTGTTGGCCGTAATACCTGTCTTGCGATAGGATTGGCCGCGATTCATATAGTGGAGAAAGACCCCGATGGCGTTATGGTGGTTCTATCATCGGACCACATGATAAGCCCGCGAGAAAGATTATTGACAATACTTCAGGCAGGTTCCGAAATCGCGAAAGAAAGCGATCATCTTATCACTATCGGAGTTGTACCGTCGAGGGCCGAAACGGCGTACGGTTATATTGAGCTGGATCAAGAGTTCGACCAGCGGCGAGGAGTGACATTTTATCACGTAAAACAGTTCAAGGAAAAGCCTGTTCCCACAAAGGCACAGGAGTATTATCTTGATCGTAACCACTTATGGAATTCCGGCATGTTTATATGGCGCGCCGACGTAATTTTAAAAGCAATTGAAAAACATTCTCCCAATATTCATAAGTGTCTCAAAGACTACAGCAGGACAATTGGGAAAACCAACGAAGAGGCGGCGAGGGCTGGTTTGTATAATGACTGCGAAAATATCTCTATTGATTTCGCCGTGATGGAGAAATCCTCGAATGTTCTGACTATTAAAGGCGATATTGATTGGGATGATGTCGGCTCTTGGCTCGCCATGGAAAGAATTCACAAAAGAGACAGGGAAAACAATGTATTGGTCGGAGATGTTATCATCGAAGATGGCTTTGAAAATATTGTAATTAACGATGCTGACGGCGTAATTGCAGGATTGGGAGTTACCGATCTTGTAATTGTACGCACCGGAGAAATCGTTATGGTTGCTCATAAAACTCGCGTTGCCGAAATAAAAAACATGTTGGCGAAATTGGCGGATAATGAAAAATATGAAAAGTACCTTTAACTTAATAATTATGGCCGTTTTATTCAGCGCGGCGTTTTTTTCCTGCAATAAATATAAAGCCCCGAATTCACGCGATGCCATTGAAGACAGGCGAACGGCGAAAGAAGCCCGCTATAATCTGATAGGTTTCCCCGGAGATGATTCCGTAATTACAGCGGATGTCGCCGCCGCTGATGATACGGTCAGGGAAGAAAGCGACAGGATCGCTTTTCCCGAATATGACGGCAGCGGGGATAGTATTAGCGAAGCATTTTCGGTACAGGTTTTCGCATCGAAATCGAGTGAAGAAGCAGCGCAGTTTCAGCTTGATGTTGAGCCATTGTTTGATGAGATGGTTATAACCGATTATCGAGCGCCTTATTATAAGGTAAGAGTAGGCGAAACTCCGACTTTGGAGGAAGGCGAAGCGCTATTGGAGAAAGTAAGAGATATGGGTTTTCCGAATGCGTGGCTGGTGAGGATTAGATATTAAACTTCCGGGATAAATTAATATGAAAAGACTGAGCGATCCGGATAAAATTGCCGGATTATTTAATGAAGGCGCCGTTATGATCTTTCCGACCGATACAGTTGCCGGGTTGGGATGCAGATTTGATTCCGAAGAAGGAGTAAATAGAATTAGAGAATTAAAAGGCGTTGGTTCAAGCAGCCCATTGGCCGTATTGATTTCATCCATAGATGATTTGAATGAGTTGCAGATTCGAAAGAGCCGGATTTTCAAATGTCTTGTCGGAAAATTGTGGCCGGGAGGCCTGACTGTAGTCCTGTCCTCGGAAAATAAACACTTATGCTGCGGAAAAGGAAATACTCTTGGTTTAAGGATGCCCGACGCCGCTTTGATGCGTACAATAATTAATAAGGCAGGCGCTCCAATAGCGGCAACCAGCGCTAATATTCATGGCGGCCCGCCTCCGGCGAGAATTGAAGATGTTAAATCAGAGATAATTGAGAAAGTGGATTACGTTGCGGATATACCCGTTAAAGGAATAGGCTTTCCCTCGACCGTCGTAAGACTTGAAGCTGGCAATGTGAGGATAATTCGCGAAGGCGTAGTGTCATCCGATGAGATATTTTCGGCGTTGAAAGAGGACCAGTGAGCGATAAAAAATTCAAAGTTCTATTTGTTTGCACAGGCAATACCTGTCGATCTCCCATGGCCGAGGGGATATTAAAAAGTATATTGAACCTTAGGCGTATTAACAATATTGATGTTTCCTCTGCTGGGATAGCGGGGCTTATTGATTACCCGGCCACCGAAAACGCAATTGAAGCCGCGAAATTGTGGGATGTTGATATTTCCGGGCACAAGTCCAGAGCTGTCAGCAGTGAGATTATTGAATCGACCGATTTGATACTGGCCATGTCGTCAAATCATGTGGATTATGTCCTAAATCTCAATCCTGGAGCGAGAAATAAAACATATCTCTTAAAGGGATTCCCTAAGCCATTTTCACCCGCGCAGGAAGATGTTCATGACCCCATAGGCGGCTCTCTGGAGCTTTATAATCAGACTTATCTCGAATTGGATGAAACCATAAGGCGCTTTGAAAAAAATGTCATCGATATGTCGGGTCAAATCGGAAATTGACCTCAATGATCAGGATAATTCAGCTTGCGGCAATTTCAGTTGTTTTGGCGTTTGGATTGGCTTCAGCGCAAGATAACTCGATGTCTGATTCTCAGATGGCGGCGGATGGTGCTGAAAACAATTCCAGCGGTCAAAAACTTGATGCGAAAATAAGCGCCCCCAGCAGCGAGTATATTGAAATTGCCTCCGATTCTTCGTGGTGGTACAGGATAGTAGATAACAAAGCGTTTGGAGTCGGAGAGAGGTTGGAATTTACTGTGAAGTACGGCAAAATTCCCGCGGGAAGCGCAGTTATGGAAATCCCCGAAATTATAGAATATGACAGCCATGACTGTTATAAGATAGTGTCGGTGGCTCATAGTAATAATTTCGTTTCTGTGTTTTACAAAGTGCGCGACACAGTAAACACCATAATCGATGTTGACGGGATATTTCCGCGAAAATTCTGGAAAAAGCTTCGGGAGGGCGGATACAGGACAGAACGGACGACTATTTTTGACCAGAAAAACCATATCGCCATCACCGGAAACGACTCAATTCCAACTTATAATTTTGTACAGGACGCTTTTTCATCTTTATACTTTATCCGTATTCAGGAACTTGTTCCGGGCCAGGAAATATTTGTAGATAATCACACCAGCAAAAAGAATTTTCCTTTGAAGCTAAAAATACTGGGAAAAGAGAAGGTAAAAGTGCCTGCGGGCGAATTTGATTGTATTGTAGTGGAGCCTGTTATGCGAGCCGAAGGGATTTTTAAAGCTAAGGGAAAGATATGGATCTGGTTGACGGACGATCAGTACAAAATGCCAGTCCTGATGAAAACCGAAGTGTTTTTTCTTGGCTCAATTTCCGCGCAGTTAAAGAAATATTCACATGGAAAAGCCGAGGCGGTAATTGAGTAAATTCAAGAAACTTAATATATCCGGCGTGCGGACCATTAAAACCGCAGGCAGGGAAACCAAAGCGGATTTTTCAAAATTCGGCCAGCCGTTTGATCCCGATAAACCCTTAGCCGAATTTCTAAAATCCTTGCCGTCTTTTCTGAAAGCCGAAGATTTGTTAAGTCTTGCGGGCCGTATCGCGAAAAGCAAAATCGATGGAGAAAAAATAATCTGGATGATGGGCGCGCACCCGATCAAGGTCGGATTGTCCCCGGTTATAAATGATATGATCGATAATGGATTTGTCAGCCATCTCGCGGTCAACGGCGCCTGCATTATTCATGATATCGAGGCGGCGTTTTTTGGCAGAACATCCGAAGATGTTTCAAAGGGGATCGCTGATGGCAGTTTTGGGATGGTCGAGGAGACGCCCCGAATAATTTCCGAGGCAGTTAGTAAAGCCGATAAAGAAAAACTGGGATTGGGCGAGTGTATTGGCAAATATATTGAGGAAAAATCACCGGATTTTTCCGATCTTTCGATTTTTCGAAAATGTTATATTAAAAATATCCCGGTATCCGCGCATGTAGCGATTGGTACGGATACGATTTCTCAGCACCCGGAATTTGACGCCGGCAAGTACGGCAGACTTTCCGGCGATGATTTTCTTTTGTTGGCGGAGTCCGTATCGCATCTTTCGGGCGGCGTTGTTTTGAATTTCGGCTCGGCGGTAATTTTGCCCGAAGTGTTTTTGAAGGCATTGACTGTCGCGCGGAATATCAAGGGTAAGATAGAAAATTTTGACGCGGCTAATTTCGATATGATTCAACATTACCGGCCAAACCTGAATGTCGTAACCAGGCCGGTTTCGGGATCAGGGAAAGGCTATGCTTTTACGGGGCATCATGAAATTATGATGCCGCTATTGGCCGCCGCGATCAAATGCAAATATAAAGAAATATTGGAAGGATTATAGCATGTCTAAACTCGTTGAATGCGTTCCCAATTTTTCCGAGGGGAGGGACCCGCAGGTATTAGCCAAAATTCTGGCGGAGATCGAGTCGGTGGAAGGCACACAGCTTCTCGATTACGAAATGGATAAGGACCACAATCGCGCTGTCGTAACGATTGTCGGGGAACCTGGGCCGGTCAAGGAAGCCGCGTTTAAGGCTATCGCGAAAGCGGCTGAATTGATAGATTTGGAGAAGCATACAGGAGAACACCCCAGAATGGGGGCCACCGATGTATGTCCGTTTGTTCCGGTATCCGGCATATCAATGGAGGAATGTATCGAAATGGCTCGGGAGCTTGGAAAGCGCGTTGGCGATGAGCTTCAGATTCCGGTTTATCTGTATGAATCGGCGGCCGTAATTCCCGAGCGCGAGAACCTTGCCGATGTAAGGCGCGGAGAATATGAGGGAATAAGGGATTCTATCGGGACCGATCCCAAAAGAAAGCCGGATTTCGGGCCGTCGAAAACGCACCCGAAAGCGGGCGCGATCGCGATTGGAGCGAGGCCGTTTTTAATAGCTTTTAATGTTTATCTCGGTACCCAGAATTTAAAGATTGCCAAAGACATAGCTAACGCCATCAGGCATGCGCAGGGCGGTTATAGGCATGTTAAGGCGATGGGATTTGAGATAAGCGCGCGGCGCCAGGTCCAAATTTCCATGAACCTTGTTAATTATGAGAAGACTCCGATATTCCGCGTTTTCGAGACAATTAAAAGCGAAGCGAGCAGGTACGGCGTTCCTGTTACGAGTTCGGAAATCGTCGGGCTTCTGCCTCTAAAAGCCGTAACAAAAACCGCGGATTTCTATCTTCAATTTGAAAATTTCAAGATGAACCAGGTCCTCGAATATAAATTAAAATCGCGCAAGGTGGCCGCAAAAGAAGGAACAAAGGGCTTTTTGGAATTGGTTGCTGGCAAATCTGCCACGCCCGGCGGCGGCTCTGTATCGGCCCTGGCAGGTGCGCTTGCCGGCGCCCTGGGATCTATGGTTTGCAGTCTTACGATTGGCAAGAAAAAATACGCGGCAGTTTCCGATGAGCTCAAAGAGGTTATGGCCAATACGGAAACGCTGAGATCGCAATTGACATTTCTAATCGAAAAAGATTCTCAGGCATTCGACGAAGTGATGACTGCGATGAAAATGCCCAAGTTTTCAGATTTTGAGAAGAAACAGCGAAACGCTAAGTTACAGGATACAACGATATTGGCAACCTCAGTTCCGCTTGAGGTAATGGAAAAAGCGCTGGCTGTTCTGGCGTTGTTGCCGGCAATTGCCGCAAAGGGCAATATCAACTCGATATCAGATGTTGGAGTAGCAAATCTTATGGGGATCTCCGCTGTTAAAGGGGCGTATATGAACGTAAAGATAAATCTTCCCGGTATCGAGGATGAGGGCAAACGGAACGAATTCAAAAAAACAGCAGAGGGAATAATGAAACAGGCCAATGAGTTATTTGAGAATACCGATAAAATTGTAGATGGCAAGCTCTAATGAAGAACCATATAGATCTTCACGTTCACACAAACGCTTCTGACGGCATATTTTCGCCGAGGCAAGTTCTTGATGCGGCGCTGAAAGTCGATCTGCGGGCATTATCTATTACAGACCATGATACCCTGGAAGGGTATGTTGAGGTTGCGGAACTTGCTAAGGATGACGATATTGAAATTATTCCCGGCGTCGAGTTATCCTGCCATTATAAGGAATCCGACGTTCATGTGCTCGGTTATTATCTTGACTACATGAATCCGGAATTTGTTAAAAAAATCCTTAAATTCCGGCAGGAAAGGTTCGAGCGGGGCGAGGAGATGGTATCGCGGCTAAACGAGCTTGGGATAAACCTATCCATGGAGACCGTGAAAGATATCGCCGGTTCGAGTCCGGTTGGCCGGCCGCATGTGGCCGACGCTCTGCTAAAAGAGGAATTTGTCCAGACATACGACGAAGCATTCGCGAGGTATCTCGGATATCACGCCCCTGCTTATGTACCCAAGCAGATACTCACGCCCGAGCATGGCATAGATCTAATACATTTAACGCGGGGCGTGGCAATATTGGCGCACCCCGGGACATTGAAACATGACGAATTCATTCCTGACCTCGTCGAGATGGGCCTTGACGGAATCGAGGCATACCATTCACAACACAGTAAAAATGATGTTATGCGATATAAGAACATCGCGAACAAATTGGGTGTTATAAATACCGGGGGTTCTGATTGCCATGGCCCCCGCAAAGGCAGAGTGCTAATTGGCAGCCAGCGCGTGCCATATAAGCTGCTTGAGGATTTGAAAAAAGTTAAGGAGAGCAAATAGTGCCGAAAGCCGCAAGCTTGATTTTACTTATCTTTTTATTCATGCCCAATATGTCTTATGCTGAATTAAGCCCTGAGGTAGAATCTTTGCTCGACAGGGTGGCTGAGATAAAAGGGGAAAAACCGTTTGCTGATACTATATCGGGATACCCTCCCCTAAAATGCGGCACGCCGGTCATGCTTGCGCTTTACGAGCAGAAAAAGCTGGGAGTACCTCTGGCCGCCGAGGCGCTTGAGGTTCGAGCGGATAATCTTCCGTTTTCTCATGGTGGCACTCATTTTCTGATTCATTACGCAACCAGCGGGGACAGCGCCTGTTTCCAGCCTAATATTGATACAAGTCCGGCGGACGGCGTGCCTGATTATATAAATCAAGTTCTCACTATATTCGAATTTGTATGGGA
>CAZKYQ010000003.1:13128-40917 GCA_964556975.1 uncultured Ignavibacteria bacterium | reverse complement strand
CCGTTTTGCAGGCTGCGAAAGTAACGGCGGCGCATGAGTTTTTTCATACGATTCAATATGGCTATGACGAATCAGAATTTGACTATGATAATATAAATAATCCTGCGACATACAAGCCTTGGTGGCTTGAGGCATCGGCTACATGGATGGAAGACATAGTTTATAACGATATTAATGATTATCTGAGCTACCTGCCGTTTTTCTTTGAAAACCCATGGATGGGATTAGGGACATTCTCTTATGCCTACGGAGATCGCGCGCTTCATCCTTACGGAGCCTGCGTCTGGCCGATTTATCTGTCTGAAAAATATGGCAATGATTTTATCAAAGCGATGTGGGAGGGATGCGCGACAGTTCAGGGCTATAACCTGCCCGCTGTTACAGATACTCTATTGAGGTTCGGAGGATCATCATTTGATAAGAGTCTGCTTGAGTTTTATGTTTGGAACAGCAAGACCGGTGATTTCGCCGATCCTGACTCGTCTTATGATGAAGGGGAATTATTTCCAATGGTTGATACATCCGTATATGTCGGCAATCTAACTTCGACTCCCGTAGAAATAGGCGGTATCGCCGCCCCGCCTGAACATTTGGGAGCAAACTATATAATCATAAGGTCCGGAGTTTCCAAAGGTGGAGTTGGCATTGATTTTGATGGCGAGGACCTCACTGACGCCGGCTGGCAGGTTGCCGTGGTTGGACGAAGGCAGGGTTATAGCCCTTGGGAGGATCTTGATGTTTCTCCCGGTACCGGTTTAGGTTTTGGCGAATGGCGAAATTGGAATGATTATTTTGACGTTACTTTAGTTGTAACTGTCAGCGGGCTAACGCCATATTATGACAGTTACAATTATCAAGGAACCGTTTGGTACGATCCGGCTCTTGTGGGCGAAGCTCCTGTGCCGGAATTCGAATTGCTTGCCGCTTATCCTTCTCCGTTTACCATTAGTCAAATAGTTCCGGAAATGACAATCAGCTACCGCCTTGATAAACGATATAAGATTGGCCAATTATCGATCTGGATTTTTGATATATCGGGAAGCCTAATTAAAGAGATTGAAAATATACATGTAAACCGCAATGCCAATTCGGCAACTTGGGACGGTAAAAATGATAATAACGAGTATGTGGCGTCCGGCATATATATTCTCCATCTTGAAGCCGGCGCGCGCTCATCCTCGTTGAAAATAGCGGTCCTTAACAATTCGGAATAGTATGAAATCAGCTCCTGTGTCTATTTTCAGCATGTCCCTGGTCGCGCGAGTGGGCGTGTTTGCGGCTTTAGCGTTTGGAGTTAACACCCCATTTCTGGCTGTACCCAATTTGGAGCTGTTTAGCCTGTCGCTTTTTTTATCGGGGTTGTTCCTGGGAATGATAGGAGGTTCGGCCACAGCATTTGTGGCTGGTATAATATTTGTGTTTTTTAATCCTAATGGCGCGCAGCCAATTTTAATTATTGGCATTATACAACTTTTCGGATTTATGCTATTCGGGTTTTCAGGCGGGCTTTTCAGGCCCTTGATATTGAAGTCTGTCAATAAGAAAAAAGTGGTTGTCCTATTGATATTAGCAGGCGCGGTTTTGACCTTTTGGTATGATCTTTCCACAAATGTAGCGTTTGCGATTTTCTTTGGCCCGTTCTGGCCCGCGTTAATAGCCGGGCTTGCTTTCAGCGTTGTGCATACAATCAGCAATATTTTAATTTTCGGATTATCAGGAGCAATAATACAAAAGATTTGGAAAAGAATAGAATATATCATGCCGCCTTTGGCTGCGTTATAATCATTGTAATTCTGGCTGTCTCATCGCTTGCGCAAGACGATGACCATGGCCTCCAGGAAACTCTCTTATCTTCCGATGAGGACACGTCAGATGTAATATTAGAAAAGGCGGAGCCGGACACAATTGCCGTATTAGGTGATTCGCTAAATTCTCATTTGCCGGACAGCCTTGATATTTTTGCCGATTCAGCAGCAGTGCTTTTGGGTGCTGATACGCTTATCGAATTGACTCATACAGAGACTCTGAACCCGACGGCGTATTATCGAAGGACATTTCTTGCCAAGGCTATTGCAGACGAATTAAAAAGCCATTCGACATTGTTTATTCAAAGCCCCGGCCCTGTCGGGTCCGCGCAAATTCCCGTACGCTATCTAAATACGCCGGGCGTTGAAATAGCCATAAACGGGCACCCATTTATATATAACGATATTTATCGTCCTTACCGCATAGGCGCTGATCTCAACGCGGTCCCCTGGGAGATTTTGAACGAAGCTTATTGGGGTAGTTCTTATTCGCTTGATAATCGAATTCATCTTGATCTTGGAAGGCCCCCGGACAATGAAAACCGGTCCGATGTTGAAGTATTCAGGGGCCCATACGAGTATAATGCCAGCAGGTGGCGGTTCTTCCGCCCGTTCAATAGGGAAACCTACGGTTATTTTACTGCTGGTTTCAAAAAATCGGATGGTTATCTTTCCAATACAGGTTATGATGCTTTTCATGTAACAGGGGGATTGTGGCGGGAGATATATGATGGCATATTGGAAATCAATGTCTGGAAATACCGCGCCAAAGGAGGCCTGAGTTCTTTCGATTTTCTTACGCCCCAATTTCAACAGAACAGCCGCACAACGCGCAGAACTGAAATCAGCTATTCAAAAAAGCTCGCTTCGCTTTTTGACTTGAAGCTCTCCGGAATGTATCAGAAAAACGGGCAAATCATAAGCGACTTATCAAACACCCTTTCAATCGATAACGATATCGGCGGCGGAACAGTTTTCTTATGCGATAGCCTAAAGAGCGCGGCAGTCGATCTTGGCATCCGTTATTACCGAATCAGGACATATAAACTTGTCGGCGTTAAGCCAGCGGTGAATATTTTCGAGTATGTTGGAAAGACATCGGGTAAAACCGGCAGGATTAATTATGAAGGGAATATTACATATTCGTGGAATGGCGTTGACCAGGGAGCGCTTTTGCCATCAGGGCTGATCGGATATGATATAAATGATCGCTATGAAACTTTTGTTTCATTTGCCAGGTCAAGGAGGTTGCCCGATCTGAATCTCCTATATTTCAATGATAATATCGGCGGTTTAGGTTTTCCCGGTTTTCTTGAAGCGTACAGATTCGAATCCGATAACAAATTAAAATCTCCCGTTACAAGTAATCTTTCAACTGGAATCGAAGCGCGAACCGGCTTTGTTACGTCGAAAATCGAGGCCTCATATTTTAGCATTGAAAATCAAATATATCTCTCTTATCAAAGCGACACTTTGTTTACGCATACGGTAGCCCCTGTCAATTATGATGATGAGTATTTTGAGCTGTCAGCCTCGGCTCAAGCCGAATATCGGTTTTTCGATAGCGAATTCGGCGTATCATACAGGAAGTGGAAAGAACGGTTTTTTGCTGATAATCTCGAAAAAGGCCCCGCCGCAATTTTATTCGGAAGGATATCAGCATCGCGGTCTTTCTTTTTCGACGATCTGTTTTTAGGAGGAACCATTGAAATAAAAAACGCCTCGCGGCAAGATTACCGCTCTATCAAGGTTGGGCTTACCGACGGTTTCGCGGTTTTGTACGGAGGATTTGAGTTTCGATATAAAGATTTTATATTTTGGTGGAACGATGACAACCTGCTCAATAGCCAATACAGCACCTGGTGGCCGTACCCGGAAACTCCGCGAACAGTATGGTGGGGTTTCAGATGGCGGTTTTATGATTAAAAAAAATATGAATTGAAATAGCGAGAGGAAAAGTTATGACCCGCAATGAAGCGTTGCAATGGGTAAAATCTGAAATAAAAACCAAAAACCTGGTAAAACATATTCTTGCTGTCGAGGCCGGCTGTCGGGCGTTAGCCGAACATTTCGGAGAGGATGTCGATTACTGGGGGATGGCCGGCCTGCTTCATGATATTGATTATGAAAAAACTGTAGACAATCCTGCTCTCCATGCGAAAATGGCGGCTGAGTGGCTTGCGGAGAAAGGTTTTGATGACCAAATCATTTACGCGGTTATGGCGCATGCCGAGCAGGTTGAGCCGAAGTCAAAACTGGATTGGACACTATACAGCGTTGACCCTGCTACCGGTTTAATAGTCGCCGCCGCTTTGATGCATCCGACCAAAACGTTAGCCGGACTTGATACTAAATTTCTGTTGAAACGGTTTAAAGAAAAACGATTTGCCGCCGGAGCAAGAAGGGAGACAATCGAGTCCTGCTCGAATCTGGGCCTGTCTCTTGAGGAATTCCTCGGTCTGGTTCTCAAAGGCATGCAGGGGATATCAGGTGAACTTGGCCTATAAAGCCGCCATCGGTATTCTATTTTATCTTTTTCTTGTGTCGAATTGTCTCGGCCAGACGGGGAAAAGCGATTCATGGTTCGGTAAGGATAAACTGGAACATTTTACCGTATCGGCATTTTATACAGGTGGAATTGCGGTAGCTGCCAACAAACATTTCGATTTGAAAAAAGATAAATCAATAGTATGGGGAGTGGGCATCACGATATCATTAGGCGCCGGGAAGGAAATTTATGACCGCTCAAAGCCTAATGAAACATCAAGCATTAAGGATTTCATCTGGGATATTGCCGGGGCAATAACCGGCGCGGTGATCGCCGGATCGATTATATGAAAATTTCAAAAACAAAAATATTCACCTGGTCGCTGTATGATTTTGCCAACACTATTTTTTCCATGAACGTAGTCAGCCTGAATTTCCCCTTGATGATAAAAAACGATTACGGCGGCGAGGATATCCACCTTTCATTAGCGCGGTCATCCGCTATGGTTCTTGTCGCCCTTACGATGCCGCTCGCGGGGGTTGTCGCCGATAAATTTCAACGCCGGATGCCGCTGACGATATTTCTAACTCTTCTGTGCTGTCTGGCAACCTTGTCGCTTGGACGGGGCGGGCCGATGCTTGTTCAACTTGGCTTGTTTGCGGTCGCTGTTTTCAGCTTTCAGGGAGCGCTGGTTTTCTATAACGCCGTCCTTCCGCAAATTGCAGGGCCGCTTAAGATAGGCAGAGTTTCAGGCTATGGCGTGGCGTTAGGTTACATTGGAACAATTTTCGGGTTGCTGGTGGTCGGCTCGCTGGCGGGGCCGGGCAATTACTCCGGCGCTTTTACTCTAACCGCCGTCTTATTTTTTCTCTTTGCCTTGCCGTTTTTCTTTACAGTCAAGGACGTCGCGCCAAAGCCATTAAAAAATCTTGGTGGAACAATCTTGGATTCATTAAAACAGATTGTCGATGTCTACCGGGACGCGCGCTCGAAGCCCGGGATTTTGCGTTTGCTATTAGGACGATTCTTTGTAGTCGAGGCGTTGGAAACGATCATATTTTTCATGGCCGTCTTTCTCAAAGAGGGCGCGGGGTTCTCTGACAGTACCGCTGTTTGGGGTAATCTCAGCGAAATTACGATGTTTCTCGTGGTAATAACCGTTTTTACCGCGGCCGGCTCATTCGTTTGGGGGTTTGTCGCTGAGAAATTCGGCCCCAGAAATTCGCTTCTGGGAACTGTTATCTTATGGATTATCACGCTTGCAGGGATAATATTGGTGAAGGATAAAACGCTGTTTTACTTTTTCGGATCGCTTGCCGGAATTTCGCTTGGAGGAGTCTGGACGACCGAACGGCCTCTTTTAGTGAACCTTGTGGGGGATCATGCCAAGCTCGCCGGATATTTTGGTTTATTCGCGCTTTCCGGAAGAACAGCGGCGGTTGCCGGGCCTATAATATGGGGTTTAACAGTGATGGTATTTGATCCGCTTGGCGCCATAAAATATCGTATTGCCATAGGGACGGTTTTAATTATGATGACAATCGGGTTTTTTATTATAAGAAAGGTCCCTGATGCCAGATAACGGATATCATGAAGTTGTAGGAGTAGTTCATATTCACTCCAATTACTCGGATGGCTCAAAAGAAATCGATGAGATCGCTAAAATCGGGGAGGCGGCGGGGCTTGATTTCCTTATATTCTCCGATCACAACACTCTTCAACCTCTCAATGATGGATGCCAGAAGTTTTATGGCAAAATTGCCGCCATAATCGGCTATGAAATCGAGGACCAAAACGATGAGAACCATTATCTTGCGTTTGGGCTTGATAAGACATTGGACAAGAATCTCGAACCGCCGGAATATGTCGGTAAAGTAAGGGATGCTGGAGGATTGGGCATTATCGCCCACCCGGACGAGATCAGAGACGCTTTTCCGCAATACCCGTGCTATCCATGGAATCGTTGGGATGCTGAAGGGTTTGATGCTCTGGAAATCTGGAACCACATGTCGGCGTGGATGGAATCGCTTAAAAGAATCAATATGCTCAAAATGGCTATTATGCCGCGGCGAAGCCTGCGAGGCCCTACATCGAGGATACTTTCAAAATGGGATGAGATTGCGGCGGTACGCCCTGTGGCGGGAATCGGTTCGGCTGACGTGCATGCCCACGCCTTTCGGAAAGGGCTGATTCGACTGACTATTTTCCCGTACAAAGTTCAATTTCGTTCAATAAGAACTCACCTTATTCTTGACAAGCCGTTTTCCAGCGATATTAAAGATGTCAGAGAGCAGATATTCGACTCTATCAGAAATTGCCGTGTGTTTGTCTCAAATTACAGATGGGGCGACGCCAGAGGGTTCAGGTTTTTCGCGAGGGCTAAGAATAGGATCTTTCATGTAGGAGAAACATTAGATTTTTCCGATGAACTGACGCTAAGTATGCAGTCCCCCAAGATTGCCGATATCCGATTAATAAAAGATGGAAAGCCGGTGTTGACTCAAACCGGTAATAAGTTTGAAATCGCGGTTCAAGCGCCCGGTATTTACAGGGTCGAGCTTTTCAGAAAAAATCGCGGATGGATTTATTCTAATCATATAAGGGTACTTACAAAAAGAAAAGGGTGAAACAAGCCTGGATAGAGGGGGGCTGGAACTACCCAGTCATAAGTCTCACCCTTAAACAGGGGTTAATTACTAAAACATATTAATAATTGTCAAGAAATTTCTGGCGGATGCTTCAATCAATAACCACCTATACCTTGCCCTTTTATGAGCTTATCCAATGACATTATCGAATATTTTCGAGTTCGTCAGATCTCCCCGTCTGCCGGGAAAACCCCAAGGGGCAGACCGGGCCATACGGCCCCGCATGGGGAGATCTGCCGCCCACTAAAGAGAAATAATTAAAATTATAGAGTTGATTTTAAGTTTTTATATCGGAGGTTTTTAACCGATAAAATTATGAGGCGGCAGTTTTTGCGTTTTTTTTCTATGGTTGGTACTTGAAAGATTAGCTGAAACGGCTGGGGTTGACTGGAACATATCCTCAGCCACGGCAATAATGTCCGCGGTTATGCCTCTTGTTTTTTGCATGGCCTTTTGTTCATCTTTTTTCGGCGCGCGCAAAAGATCTGCTGAACTTGGTATTTTATTAATTTTGTCCATCATATAAATTATCGTCATAAAACCGATAAAAGTTTAGCGTTTTATACGGTTGACATAATATTACCGCGGGTTTAATATTATCAGAGTGAAACAAAAAGTGAATAACAAGTCCCCCCTTTTTTACGGCATAAAACTCAGGCATGCCGTCGCGTTACTGGCGTGTCTGGGAGTTATTCTGCTGTTTGCAGGTTATTTCTCCATTATGGTGGGACAAAAGGCAACATTTAACGCCATAACCGCTCAAGGAAGGGCGTTGACCGAGGCGCTCCTTTCATCGGCTGAAATTATAATCGAAGCCGACGATGAATTTGCGGAAATAGGCATAAATAACATTCTTGAAAAAATCCCGATCTCCAAAACTCAAAATTTAAAATCAAAATCAAGCTTGAATGCCATAAGGCTTTCCACAAACGCTGACAGGCTTTGTTTTATGGAAGATAGAAAAATAATATCGAGTTCCTCGAAAATAAACGCGCGTTTAAAAAACTCCGAAATTGAAGACTGGTTCAATACTCTTGAGATCGATCCAGAAGCTCAAATAATTTATGAATTTCTTCAGATAGATGGGAACCGTTTCTTGTGGGCTTATTTCCCCAAAAGCGAAAATACCGGTTTGTTTTTAGCTAAACAATGGCTGTTGGGGCAATATGGCAATCAAAAGCTAAGCCTGTATCAACTTTTGAATAAGGTGGCGCAGGAATCCGGGGTTGAGTATATCATGCTACAAAATCTTGACGGCATAATTTTCGCCTCGAAAAAAATAGCAAGCATGCCAAGCATTGCAGGCGACCCATTTTTGCAGGAATCGCTTGAGAGCGATACAACCAAAAGCAGGATCATTACTTTTCAAGACCGCGAAGTGCTGGAGACAGTTCGAAAATTCAAATCGAAAGATTTCAAAGGGCTTTTTCGAGTTGGTCTTTCTATGTATGGATATCGCCAGCTTACGTCCGGAATGAAGCGGCAGGTCTGGCTTGTTGTGGCGGCGTTGATTATTTTGGGGATGATTGGTTTCGGAGTAGTTGTTGGATTTCAGAATTACGATCTATTGAAAGTCGGATTGCATAAAGCCAGCGCGATTTCTCAAAGCCTCTTGGATTCGATACCCGGGCCGGTAATCGCGATAGATTCAAAAAATATTATTACGGATATCAACTCGGCGGCCAAGGGCTGTTTTGGACTGCAGTCAGGCTTAGTCGAGGGCAAGAATTATAATGAGGTGTTCCCGAACGACCCGTTCAGGTTCCATCAGATCGTTGCAAACAAGAGAAGCGCGGGTTTTGAGACGTCAATGGGACAGGACGGCGGGCGATTTTTCGTAACCGCTACGCCGCTTGTCGGAATGGATGGCACGGAGTTTGGCGCTATCGCGGCGGCCCAGGATATAACTGCCGCGCGAAAACTTGAAGAGGTCGCGGAATCGCGAAGACGGCTTTCTGAAATGGGCGCCCTGGCCGCTTCAATGGCGCATGAGATCCGCAATCCCCTGAACGCTATCGGAATTACAATTCAGAGAATGAAATCCGAAATCAAGCCTGTCAAAAAGGAGGATGAATACCGGAAATTTATTGATGGTCTCAGGCAGGAGATTTCAAGGCTTAACGAAATAATAGAGAAATTCCTCGCCGTCGCCCGTTCTATCCGGCCTGAAATAAAAACTATTTCAAGCGTTGATTTAATAAACAGAGCCATTGATCTTTTCACCAATCAGACTGAATCGAAAAACATCAGGATAGAGTACAGTCCCGGCGATGAAATCTCGTTTGAGGGTGATAGGGACAGCCTGTTTCAGGCGTTGATTAATGTCATTAAAAACAGCATTGAGGCCCTTGGCCCTAATGGGAAAATAGAGATTGCCGCCAGGGAATCAAGCAATGCCGTTATTATCTCAATAGCGGATAACGGCCCCGGTATCGATGATACAGACGCGGCATTGAAACCATTTCATACCACAAAAAAAGACGGTACGGGGCTTGGGCTTTCGACAGCATCCAAAATACTTGCCGATCATGGAGGAGAATTGATTGTAGAATCATCGCCGGGGCGGGGATGCAGGGTAGAATTTATTATTCCTCGAAAGAGCGGTGAAAAATGAGAATTCTTGTTGTAGATGATGAAGCGCGGCAGCGCGAACTGCTGACAGAATACTTCAACAAAAACGGACATCGTGCAAGGGCCGCGGAAAATGGCCAACACGCTTTGGAATTGCTTAATGATGAAGGCGCTGAATCCGCCTTTGTAGATATGCGCATGCCCAAAATGGACGGCATGGCGTTTATACAAAAAAGTATGGAGCTTTATCCGGACTTAGCCATAGTCGTAATGACCGCTTATGGCACGATTGAATCAGCGGTCAAGGCCATGAAAGCCGGAGCGTTTGATTATCTCTTAAAACCGATTGATCTTGAACATATTCAGTTGATACTCGCTAAAATAGAGGAAAAGCAAAGGCTTATTTCTGAAAATCGCCTGCTCAAACGAAAGCTGGAACAGGTCGATATGCAAACGGGCATGATCGGTGAATCGGACGCCACGAAAAAAGTGCTGGCCGAAGTTTCCAGAGTCGCGCAATCGGACGCCACAGTTTTAATCCGAGGGGAATCAGGCACGGGCAAGGAGCTTGTTGCAAAAGCTCTTCATCATGCGTCGACGAGGGCGAAAGGGCCGTTTCTGGCGGTCAACTGTGCGTCTCTTCCCGAAACGCTTTTGGAATCGGAGCTTTTCGGCTATGAACGGGGTGCTTTCACCGGTGCGACAGCGCGGCGATTGGGCAGATTTGAATTGGCGAACAAAGGTACGATTTTTCTCGATGAGATCGGCGATATCTCGCCATCGACTCAGGTAAAGCTCCTGCGGGTTTTAGAGACCAAAACAATTCAACGTCTCGGAAGCGGGAAAGACATTTTGATAGATATTAGAATACTGACCGCCACTAATAGAGACTTGGAAGCGCGAATAAAAGAGGGCGCGTTTCGCGAAGATCTTTATTACCGCCTGAACGTGATCCCGATAATTATCCCGCCCCTTCGTGAACGGCGTGATGATATTTTGCCGCTAATCGAACATTTTATAGACAAATACTCAAGAAAAAACAACAAATCGGCAAAAGGGATAACGCCGAAAACCAAAGACCTGTTGCTTGGGCATAATTGGCCGGGCAATGTTCGTGAACTGGAAAATCTTGTTGAAAGAGCGATTGTACTTGCTCCCGGCGATGTTATCGACGTAAAAGATATCGATCCTTTTATTGGCCAAAGAACCTCTGTTGGGGATTTGAATTTCGATAATCTTAACCTGGAGCATATCGAAAAGCAGGCGATTATCGAAGCGTTGAAACGTACTGAAGGCAGTTTGACCAAAGCCGCGGAAATTCTGGGAATCCATAGAAACTCAATCAGGACGAAAATAAAAAAATACAGCATAAATAACTAAATTCCAACGCACAAATTTATATCGAGAGACGAACAATATTTGTGCATTGCCATTTACACGCCTAAAACCCCTCTGCGTAACCCTTTGCAAGTCAAAAGATTACACGAGCCACTACTTTGGCATGATTATTGTATTTATAATTCTGTGTAATGAATGGAGGAATGATGAAATCACAAAATAAAAATCAGATTTTTCTAAAATTAACGGTTGTTTCTATTCTTATTGCTCTAATTACTATTTCATGCGATCCGGTTACCAGCCCCAGGGATAGAGTCGCGCCGCCTGTACCAAGCGGTCTGATTTCGACAACAGGCGATGGCGTCATCTGGCTCGAATGGGACCCGATAATCGGAGTTCCGGATTTTGAGGGATACATTCTTTATAGAAGCGTTGACGATTATGAATATTTCGAATTGGCGCTCATATCAAATAGATACAGCGAATTCTCTGATTACGATGTGCAAAACGGGCATACATATTACTATGGCATTAGTTCAGTAGATTATTCGGGAAATGAATCGGATGTTTCATTTGACTATGAGGCGGTTTTTGATACGCCAAGGCCGCAGGGTTGGGATGTTGTCATTTATAGTTTCGATGAAGCGCCATATGACGACCGCTCAGGATTTGATTTTTCTACGGAGGAAAGATTGCCTTATAACAGCATAAGAACGGATTTCTTCCTTGATTATGACAATACTCCCGGCATTAATTCCTATTTTCTGACACTGGGCGAAAACGGCAGCGGTATTCAAGATATGGGACATTCGGAAAGTTTGTACGATATTTCATTCGCGCCTTTAGACGGCTGGTCTTCGCTTGATTATGTCGAAGTTATCGAAGGGCATATTTATATCATCAGAACAATGGACAATCATTACGCTATGATCCGGGTAACCGAATTGTTCGATACTCCCGCTCGCAGCATAATGTTTGACTGGGCGTATCAGATCGCGCGGGGGAATAGAGAACTGAAAATCGAACCCCCCTCGGATGTCGTTTCAGCGTTGTCTGTAAATGGAGATTTGAATTAAGAATGAATAATAGTTTGAAAATAAAACGAACAATAAAATACCAGCCAGGGTCATTGCGAGTCCCCGGCCTTTGGCGGGGAACGAAGCAATCTCAAAATAATCTCTGCAAAAAAAATGAGATCGCCGCGTCATCTCACCATGTTCGCCTTCTCGCGATGGCGTTTATAGGACATATTTGTTTTACAAGTTTAATTAATAGTTTGAAAATAAAATTAAAAACCGTTAAATTAAGGATAGGTTCTTCGGCCTGTTCTTCAGGGAAGGCGGTAGCGAAAATGTATTGGATTAAGCGCTTAATTTTATCGATTGTAGTTTTAGGTTTTGCGTCTCAATCAAATGCCTACGAATATTGGGACCAGGACAACAATAGTCCCGAAATAGAGGTTTGGACAAACAAAGGGAACAATTCAACCTACTATTACGGCGAGGATATCGCTGTGTATTTCCGGGTTGAGCGGGATTGCTACGTAGTAGTTTACGATATCGACCCATCGGGCGAGGTCACGGTTCTTTATCCAACAGGCCCCTATGGAAGCACTTATGCGACCGCCGACAGGGTTTACAGGGTCCCGGACTATGAGGACGAATTCGGACTGGAGGTCTCCAGCGTATCGGGCCCCGACCATATATATGCTTTCGCCAGTTTCGATTATATTAATCCTCCCGATTTCATGCGCTATATCGGCTACGATTACGGCGATCCCAATTACTATAACGACGACTATTTCGTTATGACTGTTCATGGCGATATCGGCGACTTTGTCAATTATGTCAATGACCGTCTGGCGGTCGGGCCATTCAGCATCGCCCACGCGCAATTCCGTGTTGACAGCAATTACCGCCATCACCGCCAGTATCGTTATTGGGCAAATGACCCCTACAATGTCGGTTCTGTCTGGATAGGCTGTAATTTCCCAGGCTCGGAGATATGGATTGACGGCATCTATTACGGTATTGCTCCTGTGCTGATACCGTCGATTTATGTCGGACGCCATTGGGTTTGGGTTTATTACGGCGGGTATCCCTGTTACCAGCGATATTTCTATGTTTCAAATTACCAGCGTTACTACGTAAACGTTACGATTGAGAACAGATATAAGGACTACCGCAGCAGGAGACGCTCATTCAGGAATTGGACATTTGACGAAGAACGTTATAGAAACGAAACCGGATTCAAGGAAAAGGCTGTAAGGGCAAGACAGAAAAACGTACGCGTACGCACACTTCCCGCGCGTGTTGTGCGCGATTTGCATGAAAGAGGCGCGATATCGCCTGACGCCCCGATAGTCCAGAGAATGAAAAGCGACTCCCGCGACGGTTCGCGAGATAGTTATTCCTCTAAAAAGAGGTATGACAACAGCAAAGAAAAACGCATGGTAAGAGAAAGAGATAGTAAAAGAAAAGCGAAGCGCGCCGGTTCCAGGCCTGAATCCGTAAAGAAAAAGTCACCATCCGGCAATAATTATCGTATATTAGAAAGAGAGAAAGTCTCGAAGCAGAAAAAGTCTTATGGGAAAAAGGCGAAAGGCAAGTCAACCGAAAAAAAATCGGCTGACAAGGAGTACAAGAAAAACAAATCCGAAAGAAAATCCCAAAAGGTAAAATCGGAATCTAAAAAGCCGAAAAGTTCTTATAAGAAGAGCGGCAAGAAATCATCGGTAAAATCGAAAGGCTTTTCTGGAAAATCGGTAAAAAGAAGCAAAGCGTCAAAATTGGATAAAAAATCAAGTTCAGATAAAGGGAAAAGAAGATGATACGGAACATAATAATATTGGCGGTTGTTGCGTCATTTTTTCTGGCTTCGCCCGTGTTGGCTATTCAAAAAAAGAAAGCGGGTCAGTCGAAATCCGGCTCAAAGGCGAAAGTGGAGCAAAAATCGAAGTCTTCGGATTCTGGCGAGAAAGTCCGCAATGTTAAGCCGCCATCGAAAAAAGGGACTTCTTCAAAGCCCAAATGGAAACCGCCAAAACCTCCCAAGAGGGACCGATTCAAAGACGAAAACGGCGACGGCCTTAACGATAGCATAAAGAAACAGCCCAAGGTAAAAGTTAAAAAGAAGCAGGCTGAAAAAGAAAGCAAAAAACACCGCCGGTAATAAGTTTTCAATTAAGGAATTATGCGTCAGGATGGAATGAAATGACATCCTGACGTTTTCTTTTCAACATCTGGATTGAGATTATCATCAATAACATAATTGAAAATATTGTTAAGATCAATAAAGAAGTTTCTAAAATTCCAAGCGGAATAAATCCCAAGCTCCTGTCATATAAACTTAGTAATAGTTCCTTTGAAGCTGATCTATACCCAATACCTTCGGCGTAATTTCGAAGTCCGAATGCTATTCCATATCCCCATGTTGCGACGGATAATATAAAATGAAGTAACATTATTATTATCTTGTTTCTCCGTCCAGCAAAACTAAAGGGGATATAAGCCAGTAACGGGAGGAAAAATATGTGGTATTCGGTATTTACATGATAGAAAAATAAGTATAAAACACAAAACGATATTATCATTAATAAAGGGAAATTATCATAAGAGGAGTTTTTTTTATAAAACCAAATAATCACGGTCGCCGCCGCTGTTAAAAGCAGGGAAGGCCATTTCATTGCGGGCGCAGAAATAGAAGTATATTTCAATAAGAGAACATATAAAGTGCTACAAAACTTGATAGTTCCTGGGGAAAAATCGATGAATGGTATTGTACCGGTTATTAAAAATCCTATAATGGAATAAATTACAAGAAAAAGAACCGAAGGAAGTAAACCCCATATAATCACCTGCTTTTTATTATTAGCGAGCATTAATAGAGCAAGAAATACAACTCCGAAAAGGATTTTTGCAGTTATTATCCCCAAAAACGTCAATATGGATGCAATTCTGATAGAACCAAGACGCCACGCCAAAAGGACTGCCGCCGTAAACAGCATTACTATGGGCTCTTCTTGTTTCATAACACTGCCGGTCATGAACCCGAGTGGAGAAAATGACAGGACCATCAGGACGAAAAACTTGTCTATCTTTTTCATTAATTGGCTTTTTGCCAAAAACAATATCATTACAATGAACGCGAATAATTCCAAGATCGTATATGTGATCCTTGGGGCAAGAAAACTATCGACAGTAGCATTCAGAGGGATTGCCAAGGGCGCGATTGCGAGGGGATAGAGAGGAGGTTGCGAGTAGCCGCTTTTATCATTTTCGAACGTTAAAACGGAAAACGGTTTCAAGCCCATAGTGAAATTCCATTTGTCCATTGCGAATTCACTGCCGCCAGTAACCTTATATTCAAGACCAATCAGGAATATTCTAAATATTATGAATAATGCCAGGGGGATGATGAACCAGTTGGATTTAGTTCGTAGGATATTTTTCATATCTTCCTTATTACAAGATGAAAAATCACGATTGGAGACAGCAGTGAATTGACAGCAGCTTTTCCCCTATGGACCTGCAGTCTGAAAAAAGGTCCTGTTAAGGCCAGAACGCTCTCAATCCCAATCTTAGCAGGGCAAATAGTATAAATTAAAAGCTATCTATAAGAACAACCTCGTCCAACGTAAGTTGCCCGCCTCTGGGATTGGCCTCTTTTATGCCCTTGCCAATCGCCAAAAGCATGGAAATTACGTGATCGTCGGGGAGCTTAATCAGCTCGGCGACAACGTCCGCGTCGAAACCTATCATCGGACTTGAATCATACCCCATCGATTTGGCGGCAAGCATGATTGTCTGGGCGGCGATACCGCAAGACCTTATGGCCTCATCGCGTTGCACCTGTTCGCGGCCCTTATAGAAATTTTCTATCGCGGGCAAAAGGAAGTTCCTGGCTTCCTCCGGAGCGGTTCGCCAGTATCGACCAGGTTCCTTTGCCCATGCCTTGATATCGCCGCAAATCGCGAGAAGAACGGAAGCATCGGTAACTTGAGCCTGGTTCCAGGCGACCTTGCGGATCTTTTGTCTCAATTCCTTATCAACTATATTGACGAAACGCCAATGTTGAATATTGAACGATGTCGGCGAAAGAATCGCCAGCGACATCATTTTCTTGAAATCATCTCCCGGCATTTCATGATGGGGGTCATAATGCTTTACCGATCTGCGGCTTTCTATCGCTGTAAATGTATTCACTTAATCCTCCATTAAAATCGAAACTCAAGATTGAATGACTCCTGTTGTTTTACGTAGCCACAGTATGAATATTGAACACTATTGTCAAGTTGAAAGGCGCCGCAAAACTACGGATGATTCGATATGAAAAAATTAAAAAAATTGAATATAATTCAGCCTTATTGCGTATATTAAACAGCAGGAGGATTTATGCCTAAAAGATTGTTCAGATCAGTAAAAGATTCCAAGATTGCCGGTGTCTGCGCCGGGCTGGCGGAATACTGGGATATTGACCCGACAATAGTACGTTTAATCGCGGTGTTTTTGCTTTTCGCCTGGGGAACCAGCGGCATCGCGTATATCCTTGCATGGATTATCGTGCCCAAAACGCCCGAAGCTGAAGTAAGCGGATAAACGGGACTCAATAATTCTAAGTCAATAATATCGGTAATCAGGTTGACAAAATCTGAATTAACCGGGATATTACCCCGCAATGGGGAAATCAAAAATAGTCCAGGTAAAATCACCGCTGGTTATCGGCGAAAATGGCCGAATTGACAGCGATATTCTATATCAGATGTTCGAGGCCGGCCTGAACGCTCTTTCCGAATCAAACGACTATATTGGCTATCTGGAGTCAGCTTTCGGTAACTCAGATGTTGTCGGCCTTAAAGTAAACGGCCTTGCCGGGCCGGGTATGTCAACCCGTCCGGAGGCTGTTAATATTTTATCAGGCTTGTTAAAAGAGGCCGGTATCCCTCAAAAAAAACATATTATATGGGACAGGTTTGATAGAGAGCTATCAACGCTTGGGTTTGAGATTAAGGCAAAAGGCAGCGGGCCGTTATGTTTCGGCACCGATCATCGAGGCGTTGGGTATTCGCAAGGGCTCGTTTCCAAAGGTAAAATCGGCGGGCTTTTAAGCAGGATTCTTGAAGAATATTGCGAATCGATAATTAATATGCCGGTCTTGAAAGACCACGGCATAGCGGGCATAACTTGCGCTCTAAAAAACCATTTTGGCAGTATTCACAATCCGAATAAATATCATGATAATGGCTGCGATCCGTATGTGGCCGATCTAAATAGTCTGGAACAGATTACATCCAAGCAACGTTTGATAGTGGTGGATGCCTTAAAGATACAGTACCACGGCGGGCCGGCGTTTCACGGCCAGTGGGCGGCCAATTACGGAGCGCTATTGTTTGGAACAGACCCGGTCGCAATTGACTCGGTTGGAAGCGAAATAATCGAAAAAATGAGGAAGAAAGCCGGTTTGGAAACATTGAAAGGCACGAAGAGAGAGCCGATATACATTAGCAGGGCGGCGGAATATGGTCTTGGCACAGATTTAATGGAAAATATTGATTTGATATTAATAGAAATTTAATTTTAGGAAGATGGCAGGATAAATTGATGAAAAAATTACAAAACAGCATACTTATAATATTGTTATTCATTTTCGCTTGCGGCGGGGCCGCGAAAAAAGACTCCCCCCAATCAAACCTGCAGGAGCCTGATTCGTTCTCTGCATACCGCGCCTATGACTTTTTTATAAAAGGCGATCTTTACGAACAATCGGGAAATTTTAACGAAGCTATTGAAATGTACCGCAAGGCGTTGATATACGACCCGAACTCTGTAGAGATTCGCCGAACTCTTTCTCATGTTTATCTCCGGTTAATGCGATTCAATGAAGCGGCCTTGCTGCGTTCTGAAATTCCGGAGAAATCAGCGGAAGATTATAATTTTATAGGTTATTGCCTTCGGAACACAAATGATTTGAGCGGGGCCGCGGATTTTTACAAACGGTCGCTTGAACTTGAACCAACGCAATATTCGACAAGAAAATATCTTGCCGTTCTATTGCAGGCTCTCGGCAATAATGACGGAGCGGAAAGACATTTTAAGAAGGCCATAAAATACGCGCCCGACAAATTGAACGCCACGCTCGATCTCGGTTCATTTTATATCAAGACAAAGAAATATGATGAAGCTGTTGTTATTTTTAAGCAAGCCAAGGATGATTATCCAACTGATATAAGAGTTATTGCATCTTTGGCGGGCGCGATGATTGCGCTTGGCGACACATCGGGCGCCGACAGCCTATATGTAGAAACGGTTAATAATAACTGGGATGACCCGGTAATCCTGCAGTCTATGGTGCCATTGTTCTTTTCAATCGAAAACAGAGAGTTCCTTGAAAAAACCTCGGGAAGACTGGCGGAGCTATTTCCTGATGATCCCGACATGCAAAGACACTTCGCCTTCATTCTTTTTGGCAATCAGAAATTCGCGGAGGCCGAATCGCTTATGATTGCTATAGATGAAAAAGGCATGGCAAATACGGATATCTATTATTATTTAGGAAGAATGAATCAATTCAATCAGGAGTTATCCGCTGCAGAGGGATACTATCATAAAGCCATTGCGCTTAACGATACGCTATCTGATTCCTGGGTTAATCTGGCGCTTACAGTTGACGAGCAGGGACGATATGAGGAATCTTTGGGAATTATGCAGTCCGCCCTGGAAAAAATACCGGCCGATACCAGCGGCATAATGTTTTTCACTTCAATAATCCACTCGCGCAATGGCAAATTTGGACTTGCCCGCGATGGCTATTTAAGACTTCTACAATCAGACCCGGAGAATATTCAGGTAAGATTTAATCTCGCCGCGGCATACGAAAGACTGGGCGATTTTGATAAGGCTGAAAGCAATTTTAAGCACATATTGGAATTGGCTCCCGACAACGCTCTCTCTTTGAATTACTTAGGTTTTATGTATGCGGATTCGGGTATAAAGCTTGATGAAGCGAAAGAGATGATAGAAAAAGCGCTTGAGATTGAGCCCGATAACGGAGCATATCTTGACAGTTACGCCTGGGTTTTGTATAAACTTGGACGATATGATAAGGCGATTGTCGCGATGAATAGCGCCATTGAGCGCCAACAGGATGACGCGATCTTATTTGATCATCGGGGCGATATCTACGCGGCGTTAAATGAAACTGGCAAGGCGGAAGAGAACTGGCGGAAGGCGCTTGAATTTGATCCCGATAATGAAACGATACGGGCGAAATTGAACGACAGGTGAGTTTTTTTAGTCGAATACTATTTATTATTATTATCTTGTCTATAATCTTTTCATGTGCCGTGAAACAGGGGCCGTCCGGCGGCGAGGAAGATAAAGTGCCCCCGACCATAATAACCATTGAGCCGAAACCGGGGAGCATTAATATTCCCCTCGACACCAAATTCTCGGTTTTATTTTCCAAGCTAATGCAGCCTGAAAGAACTGAAAAGGCCGTTTTTTTGTCGCCGGTTTTTTGGGATTATCCTGATCTTAAATGGTCGGGGAAAAAACTGACAATTACGCCGCCCGAACCTTTAAAAGAAAATGTTACCTATGTTTTGACTATTGGGGCGGGAGCCGCGGGCCATCATCGCAATCAAATGGGAGTTTCGTACAGTTACGCGTTTTCAACCGGGAGCGCCATAGACAGCGGCTCAATTTCCGGCGCGATTTATCTTGAAAAAGGTCGGACGACAACATTCGATATTTGGGCTTATGGAGTAAACGACACAACCAATCCCGTTTTTCTGTCAGAGATACCTAACTATGCCACTCAGGTCGATTCTATCGGTAATTTTGAGATAAAAAATATTGCATCCGGGAATTATATTGTAATCGCCGTCGATGATAAAAACGATGACCTTTTCTGGGACCCCACTTCCGAATCAATAGGTCTTCCGCCCTCAATAATCAGTTTAAGCGGAAATGATAGCTACGGCAATATTGTTATCAGGCCCGAAAGGCGAGATACTATTCCCGCCGTTATTTCAAAGGCCCGGCCTCTGGATAATAGAAAAATCACCGTGGAGTTTTCTCAACCTGTTTATAATCAACTCAAACTGGATGCCGGCCGGTATTTTATAATGTCGTCCGATTCATCAACTTTGGAAATCGAAGGGGCTTATATAGGCGCGGACGGAAGGTTGACTCTTGAGACCGCGCTTCAGGAACCGGACAAATCTTATAAACTAATGCCCAAAGACCTTTCCTCCAGATGGGGTGTGCATTTCGATTCATCAGGCGCGCGTTTTAGCGGAAGCGCTCAATCAGATTCAGCAGCTCCCGAATTGATCACGACCATGCCCGCGGGCGGATCGCGGTCTACCTATCAAAATAGCGTAATCGAACTAACATTTTCTGAAAGAATCAAAACTTATGGTTTCGATAAATTGGTAAATATTGTCTCGGATTCGATTGACACTCTAAATTTCATGCCCGATTGGACAGCGCCCAATAAAGTTGAACTGATTGTTGGTAGAGGAATTCCAAGAGAGAAGCCGATCATAGTGACCCTGGCGCCGCAATCTATAAGCGATTTGGCGGGAAACCCGATGACTGACAGTATCTTATCTTTTGCGTTCCTGATTCCTCCAGAAGACACAATCGGCTTTGTTACCGCCAGAACCAGCAAAATGGGCGCTATTATTGGAGAATTATACTCCAGGCAAAGGCGGGGGGAGCAATATTTGGCCAAAGCGGAAAATGGAGGAAATTTCAAGTATGATGTCGTACTTCCCGGAGCTTATTATTTTCGGTATTTCAATGATCTCGACAGCAACGGGGTTTGGTCGCCTGGAGTCATAAGCCCGTTCCAACCGGCCGAATGGTACGCTTTTCTAAGAGACTCGATTAATGTCCGGTCCAGGTGGACGACAGAACTTGGCCTAATAGATTGATGATTCATATTTACGAAAAACATTGACATAGCCAATACTTATTGTATTTTTTCACAATGCTTCGTTACTTGACGCGCCTGTCAATTCTAAAAACGGCGGTATTTTTTGGATTATTAGGAATTTTCTCCGGCGAGGCTGGGGCCCAAGGCAATTCTAAATTGCCGGGGGCAATACTGTCGGAAGAAATCCTGAATGTTACCGATAGCTTATCGGTCGGTACCGTTGCTGTTGTAGATACGCATAAAGCCGGTTTCACAACGACAGCCACAGCTATTGGCGATTCCGCGATTATTTGGATTTCCTTTCCAAACGGATTCGACATCTCCGCTATTTCCGGCGCAGCCTATATCGATAATGATAATTCAAACAACAGCAACGAACCGTCTATTTCATCTCTGGAGATTCAGGGACAGACGCTAAAATGCTTTCTGGCCTCAGGGAATCAGCCGGCTGTTCCCGGGTCGAGGATTTCTGTTGAGATTTTCAATATAACCAACAGCAATATCAGCGGGGATTATTCTGTTTCGATTTTTGTCTCCGATTCTCTGGAAAACATTACTCACGGCCCCGCTGTTTCCGGCTTGTTTACTTTAAACCCGGATGTTTTGGATCACATTACATTTACGCCCGGTTCCGATACTTCTCTCGCCGCCGGCCTCTCGATTGCGTTTGGCGTCAATGGGTTCGATCAATACAATAACGTAATCGGCGGATTAACTTTCGCGTATGCAGTAACTGTGGATTCCTGCGGTGATGTTGTCGATGGCGTTTTTACGGCTGATAAAGTTGGCGATTGCTATATCACGGCTTCATCGGGCGGCGTTACGGATTCATCAGGGCTTATGACGGTCGTGCCGGGATCATTTGGAAGTTTTGCTATTGCCGGGACTCCATCCGCGAGTACGGCCGGGGTGCCCCTTATAAGTCCGATCACGGTAACCGTTTATGATGTCAGGGATAACGTAAAAAGCGATTTTTCAGGGGTTATCTGGTTCGAGTCAAATGATCCGTTGGCGGATTTACCGTATGAGGTTGGGACTCCCTTTACATTTCCGATGGATAGCTCGGGCATATCCGAATTTGCCGGTTCCGGCTTTACGTTGAGGACCGCGGGGAGTATCATCGTTACAGTAACCGACGGAACAAACAGTTCGGATTCAGATCCTGTTATGGTTTCGGCGGCGCAGATTAATGTTTTTGAATTGTTCGCGCAATCACCTCAAACCGCGGGGCAATCTTTTCAATTGAGCGTTCCTTTCGAAACCGCTCGCGACCAGTTTGGCAATCTCGCTTCGGGCGATATACTTATTTCTGATTCGATTAATGCGGGGAGCTCTCCGGGCGGCGTGTCGCCCCTTCTATCGCCGATAGTGGTAACCGATGGCTCGGGTTCGGCTTTCCAGACGCTCACGTACGCCAGTCCAAATGTCGTATTGAAAGGTTCGGTTGCCGGAATTGTTGTCGGCACCGATACAATTGAAGTCAGCGCTGGCATTATCAATAATTTTGCAATGGCCGGTTATCCGCTTTCCACAATCGCGGGGGATACCCTTCCGGGGGGTATTGCGGTAACCGCTTATGATGCTTTCGGAAACCTGAAAACAAACTATGCCGATTCGGTATATTTCACAAGCACTGACAGCAACGCCGTTCTTCATTCCGGCCATAAATTTATTGGCGCCGATTCGGGGAGTTACGTTTTCGCGGGCGGTCAGTTTTCGCTGCGTTCGGCCGGTCCGCAGACAATTACGGCTACCAATGGCGCCGTTTCGGAAATATCGGAATCAATAACCGTGGAACCCGGTGCAATAACAGGATTTTCATTTGCGGTTCCGCCGCCTTTTATTGCAAGTGGCATACCTTTTGTAATAAATATTTTTAACGCGTACGACCAATGGGGGAATTTAGCCGACGGAGTTGTATCTATTACCGATTCAATCGGGGGAGGCGATTCTCCAAACGGCACGCCGCCCGTGTATAATTCCATACAGGTAGCCGTGGGATCTGGCAGCGCCAATCAGACCCTTGTTAATGCCGATACAACCGTTCTAAAGGGGACAGTCGGAGCGGTGGTTATTCTGACGGGTAGTATAGATGTCAGGCCGGGCGATATGAGCGAATTAATATTGAATATATCCTCGCCTCAATATAATGATTCCGCGTTCACCGGCACGGCAGAGCTTACAACCTATGATGGCTATGGCAATATGAAAACCGATTTCGATGCTACCATTGACACAATAGTTATAACATCATCATCGGGCGGCGCCATGCAGAATAATATCTTGAAATTAGCCGGCGATTTTTCAAGTGGCGTCGCGGACCTTATCGCCAAACAAACATCGTACAGCGGGCGCGGCGGCTTGATGACTTTCAGCGCCGAATCGCAATCCGGCGTTACCGGGATTTCGGGGCCGGTTGAGATGCGCGCTATTGCCTGCGAGAGCATTGTCATAGATCAGGGGGTCGTTTCATGGGGGGATACGGCAACCGGCTCGATTGATGTCACCAACGATGGCGGCGCGGCGGTCGATATAACCGATATTGATATTATTGCTGAAACAGGGTTTGTATTTAGCCCGGTGATAATCAACCCGTCGCTTCCCCATCAGATAGGAGCGGGACAACAACAGACTTATAATATATCGATTTTAATACCAAACGGCACGCCTGTCGGCGATTATCCATTAACTTGCGCTGCCTTTGGATCGTATGGCGGTGTGCCCGCATCGGATACCCTGGCCGGTTTTCCGGATACGATTGAGATACAATCGGCCTCGAATATTATTTATATCGGAAGTTCATTAAGCCGCGACACTCTATCAACAGGCAGGCAATATTCATTATCTTTTCAGTTGTTAAACTCGGGAGGAGCTGGCTTAGCTCTTCTCGATAGTTCGTATTTAAGTTTTACAGACGGAACCCGTCAGTTCAGGGCCGGAATATCAAGCGGCGTTTTTCTTCCGCCTAATACTCCGACAGGTACGCAAATAATTCTCGATTCAACATTCGTCCACCCTTTGTTTTCGCCCGGAGATTATCAACCGGTATTCAACTATTTTGGCGATGAAAACGGCGATTTTGTAAGCGGATTTATTAATCTATCAGATTCCATAACAATCCAGGGCGGAGTTGATATTAATTATATTTCCGGTTCAATCAATTATGATTCGGTTGTTCAAGGCCAGAACGCTACCTTTTCTGTCAGAGTAAGCAATGGCGGAGGTGCGTCGTTTATTCTGGACCATCAAAATACAAAAATATCTTTCAGCGATGCAAATCGAGAATATATAGCCTATTCCGATACGTCTGCGGGCGTGCGCGTTGATATAATAAATACCGGAGACACTACTATTAGTTTTGTGCAGTCTGTTCTTACGCCGGAATTCCTACCGGGAAATTATCTTCCGCAAATAACGTTGAGAGGCATCCAGAACGGATCCGAAGAGACAAGGCAGTTTCCCACAGCGCCGGATTCTGTAACGGTTTTGACTCGCGGCGCTTTGCGGATCGATTCCACCTATGCTATGTCGCGAAATGCGCCCTTTGTAAATACGTCTCAAGCATGCTCAATAAAAGTTGTTATATCCAATATAGGTTTTGAACCCGTGGAAAGTACTTTTGTTCACCTTCTAGGTAATAATGCACCGGATTCAATTTTGATGCCCTTAATAGGCGGCGGTATTTCGAATGCTTCAATATTCTCGTTCAATGCCAGCGCAAGCCCTGATTCCGGCGAAGTATTTACCTCATCGATCACTGGCGGAACCGGTGGCATTTCCGGAGAGCCTGTTCAGATATTACAACCGCTTGACAACACATCGTTATTGATAATAGAAACTCCGGCAGAACTTTCTCTTTCTCCGCTATCCGTTACATCTCCGCCAGAGGCATTGGATGATACTGTAACCGTATTACAGCAAATCAGTTTATCCTCGTATGTAACAAACCTCGGTATGGCCGATATAGAAGGTATTCAAACGCTGGCGCTGGACGTTGGTTCGTCGGGCTTCTCATTGGCCGATTCCGCGAATCGGGAATATGTTCTTGATGTCCCCGTTGTCTGGGATGTTATAGCCCCCGGCAATTCGTCAGATTCGGCGGGTATAAGCGTCAGGTTTTCAAATCGTCCCATAGATTCCAACGATGGAATCGATGCGGTCGGTGCTGATTCAATTTCAAGCAGAGCATTTGTTATCAATACGAGTCCTTCCATCGATCAAAGTCCGGCTATAATCAACCCGCTCGGCGCGATAGATGGCATATTGTCGACTGGCCAGACTTTTATAATATCGGATACCATCAGGGCGTTTGGAATATATAACAATCTGACCGTTTCATTAGTTATTCCAATTGGCTTTTCCTCTGAAGATCCGTTGATACAATCGCCCTCGGACTCAGTTGTTTCATGGAACGTCCACGCTTCAGGCGCGCCCTTGTCAGATTCGTTAGCTATAGAAAGCTGGCTTTTTGATCCCAATACGGGCGACTCAAATAGTACTGGAGTTGATTTTATCGAGATTACTGTAGTGGAGAGAGCCAGATTAAGCACTTCATCCAGTATTATCGGGCCCCGCGCTGCCCTTGACGGTATCCTTGAACCGGGAGCTTCATTACAATATGAGGCGATTGTGCATAATTTGGGAGATGCCGCCACAGGGGAGGGAGTTCTCAGCCTTCATCTCGGCCATCCTGATATGATAGCCGTTGAAAGCCAGATTCAATCATTCGATCCTGATCTGCCGGTGGTCTGGAACATAACAATGCCCGATAGCGAAATTCTTGTTCCTATTCCAATTTGGGCGACAATCGATTTTGTTCCGTTCGATGAGAACACTAACGCACCTTCGTTTGTCATAAACGATTCGACCTCGGTTAATGTAACAATTAAAGAACTTTTACCGGAGCTTGTGCTTGAATTACTGGATATTCACAAGGGATCAGCCGTAAACGGCCAACAACTTGATTTTATGTCATTCAGCCTTAGAAACCGCGATAGGGGCGGGTCTTTTTCCGTGGGAATATCCGATTTGAAATTCGTGGCCGATATTAATCCTCAAACCGAATTATCATCGCTCTTTACGGATATTTTGCTCATATCGGATTCTTCGGAAATTAGCCCCGATTACGTTTCCGGTGATACAATTGGATTTATTTTTGAAAACATGATCATTCTTGGACCGGGAGAGTCGCGTGAATTCATTCTTCGGCTCGGAATTGCCCCCGATGTTTCAGTAAGTGATTTTTCCATATCGCTAAACGGCGAAGATATTACAGGGGCGGTACTTGAGGATGGCGAGCCATCAGCGCCTTTGTCGGCAGTTTCTCCACAAGGAGAATCTGAAATTATAACAAGCGACCCAACAGCGCTTCTTGAGCGAAGTTTTTCAGGCTCGGTATCGAGCTATCCCAATCCCTTTAATCCGCGCCATGAATTTGCCAGGATCGGATATAATCTTGAGACCGATTCGGATATTGAAATAAGGATATTTACTTTACTGGGCGAACTGGTATGGACGAAAATCATTTCATCTGCTGATCCTCTGGGAATGGCCGGGCTTCATACAGATGATTCGGCGGTTTTATGGAATGGCAAGAACGATTCCGGCAATGAAGTTAAATCGGGAGTTTACATCTGCCTGATACAGAACAAAACATCGGGCGAGGAGGAAAAATTCAAAATCGCTGTTGTAAAATAGCGGCCCTTGCGGGTGTCTTGATCTTTGTCCTCTTTGCGGTTTCTTTGGCCGATGGAGACGCTGGTCGGGAATCGCCATTTAGCCTGGGAGCGGGCGCGCGCGGTATGGGCATGGGGCGTGCCTACGTTTCCTTAGCGGGAGACGCCTCTGCTCCATTCTGGAACCCCGCGGCAACCGCGGCAATAGAGCGAACCAATATTACGGCGTTCAGGACGACACTTTTCCTCAATACAAACTATGATTACATAGGGGTTTCTTATCCATTTTCGGAGTTGGGCGTTTTCTCGTTTTTTGCGGGGCGGATAGGAACTGATGATATACAAAGGCGCGATAACTACAATATTCCTGCGGACATGTTTTCATCATCTGAATCAAAGATTGGCGCAAGTTACGCGCGAAATATCGGTTATGGCCTTTCAGGCGGATTGACATTGAATATAGTATCTAATCGCGTGGATAATCTTTCCGGCTCTGGGGCGGGCGCGGACCTCGGTTTTCAATACCGCCCAACAAGGATGAAATGGTTGACAATGGGCGCGAGTTTTATCGATTTGATACGGCCCGGCGTTAAACTTCGCTCGATTGAGGACAGCTATGAAACGGTTTCCAGATTCGGCGTTTCGGGAGATCGCGCTTTGAACGACAACCTCTCGCTGGTTGTTGGATTGGATTTCGAAAAAACCGGAGGACGGAAAGCAAAACTCCATACAGGGGCAGAATTTGAATTCGCGGAGCAGTATTTTTTAAGGTTTGGTTTGGACGAGGGCCGTCCGACCTTTGGGGGCGGTCTTATTTATAGAACGCTGCAGCTTGATTACGCCTATGAGAATATCGAGTATCTGGGCAACAGCCATCGCGTTTCATTTTCGTTTTCATTCGGGCGGTCGGTAGTTGACAAGCGCAAGGAGGAAAGATCGCGCATAGTCCGCGAAGAAAAGGAAAGCTGGGAACAATCGTTGTCCGACCATGCCGATTCAATTTTGACATTAGCCGACAATCTCCGGGATCAGGGACGCTATCAGGAAGCAATGGGGAATTATCAGAAGTATTTGGGGTTGAATCCCGAATCGGAGCGCGCCGGAATAATGTCCGACAGCATGATGAACTTGATTGTTTCTCGCGCTGTTTCTGACGCAGGCGACCGCAAAAGGGAAAAGTTAATTTCGGATAGAATCGGGTCCGCCCTGAACGATTTTAGCGCCGGAAAGTTTAACGATGCCATATCCAAGTATAATCTTTTGCTTGAAATAGATCCCGGCAATAAGACTATAAACGAATTATTAACATCGGCCCAATATAGCCG
>CAZKYQ010000003.1:0-13028 GCA_964556975.1 uncultured Ignavibacteria bacterium | reverse complement strand
ATAAAATCGAATTCGAACCACTGGTCAATATATCTTTCGGGACTGGAAAGCTATCAATCAAGCGATTATAATAAGGCCATAGAAATATGGACCGGTCTGGAGAAATACTACCCCAATAATCCCGATCTCAGAAAAAATATAAATCAAGCTAAGGACAGACTTTCCGCCGCAAGCGGGACTCCCGAAGAATAGCCTTTACATCGCCATTTAGAAGCCTTAGAATTAATTGGCGGAAAAGGTTTAATACTATGGCAAGAAAAACAGTAAAAGAAGTGTACATGAGTTTCCCTGCCGAAGAGGGACAACTTGAAGAAATCAGAAATAGCGTCAAAAACGCCTTACATGATTCCGAGCTTACCGGCAAAGATGTAAACAGCGCCCTTTTGGCCATTGAGGAAGTCTGCACGAATGTGATACGCCATGCCTATCTATATGGTCCCGGTACAATTAGAATCAAAATTTCCATGCATCCTGGACGAGTAATATTTTCAGTTTTCGATCATGGCCGAAAATTCGAATTCGACAATGCCGATACGCCCGATCTCGGCAGATATGTAAAAACTGGGAGAAAAGGCGGATTGGGTCTTTATCTTGTCCGTAAAATGATGGATTCGGTTACGTATTATTCGAAGGACGGCGAAAATGAACTTCGAATGGAAAAGAAATCCGACAAATCATCGGTTCGCCAGTTTCGGCCCAGGGGCGTTTCTATCAGGGTCAAGTTTGCTCTTTGGGCTTCTCTGGTGGTGTTCGCGATAGTAACGGCTGTTTTTCTCTATACCGACAATCGCGCCGAAACGGGCGCGTACGCCAGTTTTTTTCAAAACGCGTCGGGAGTAATGGATTCTTTTGTGTCCGATCTGGGAGAGAAGATAATTTTCAAAGACCTCGATATTTCCAAGTCGGCGGCAGCCTGGCTTGAGGCCAATAATGATTTTGTGAACATTGTTGTCACGGATACAGCAAATGTGATTATCGCCGATCCCGATAATCCGAAGAGATATTTATCGCAATTTATTCCATTTCAAGGCGATTTATATAATAAGAACATTCCGGTTACAGATACGGCGGGACTGACAGCATTTTATTATAAGGTGCCGATAGCTTTAAAAAGCAAGATTGTCGGCTATGCCTATTTTGCGCTCTTGGAAGCCCCGCTTAGCGAGCAAATTTCCAAGGCCCAAAAAGGGTTGATTATGTTTTCCTTTGCGGGGCTGATAATAGGCTTCTTTGCCGTATTATTGCTCTCTAATTACTTTGTCAAGCCGATACAAAAGCTGACCGAGGGCGTGCTTAGGATCGGAGAGGGCAATCTTGAACAGACGCTGCCCATAGAGGGGGCAGATGAGTTCTCCGAGATCGCCCGCGCGTTCAATGAGATAACTGAAAAATTCAAAATCTCTCAGGCAGACCTTGTCGAGCAGGAACGCTTGCAAAAAGAGATGCAGGTGGCCCAGGAAATACAGCACGCGCTTCTTCCTAAGGAATTCCCCGATATAGAAGGCTATGATATTTCAACAATTTATCGGGCGGCCAAAGATGTCGGAGGCGATTACTTCGATTTCGTCAGAATTGACGAGAATTCATTGGGAATTATTGTCGCCGATGTTTCCGGCAAGGGCGTTCCCGGCTCTTTGGTTATGACAATGATCAGAACCGCCCTCAGGCTTGAATCAAGAGACAATTTTTCCCCGACCGATGTCTTAAGCAGGGTAAACAAGTTTGTGGCCGACGATGTTAAAAAAGGAATGTTTATAACGATCTTTTTCATTACTCTTAATTCTGAAAAAAGAACGATTTCATTTACGTCCGCGGGGCATAATCCAATGATTCTCTATCGGAAAGATACTGACTCATGTTATTTTTTGAATACAAGGGGAATGCCCTTGGGAATTAGCCTTCCCGAAGATGTTGATTTTGAAAAATCTCTCGAACATGACAAAGTTATGCTTAAAAAAGACGATATGCTGGTGATATATACCGACGGCATCACCGAAGCCATGAATAAGACGGGCGGTCAATATGGCAATGACAAATTGATCGAATTTATAAAATCCCACGCCGATCTTCATCCTGATCAGTTTACGGCGCAGCTGGATGCGGACATAAATAAATTTACCGCGGGCGCGCCGCAGAATGATGACATAACTCTTGTCGTAATTAAAGAAAAAGTAATGTTGGACGAGCTTGTTTTTGAAAAAAGAAAAAGGCTTATTCAGATGGTAGAGGAAGATGGGGCAACCCCCGAAAAGGCATCAAAGGAAATGGGCGTCTCCCTTTCGACTTTTTATAAATATCGCCGCAGATGGAGAGAAATGGGCGACTCCGGCCTTTTGAATAAAAAACTCAGAGCAGATTCCGGCATGAAGCAAGTATCTTATGACGTCCGTAAAGAAATCCTGAATATTGTGCGGGAATTTCCGGAATATGGGACTAAAAAAATCCTTTTAGAATTGAATGCGCGCGGCATAGGACAAACCGACCAGCGCGGGTTATATGAAGAACTTGTCAGAATGAGATTAAATACAAAGAAACTGCGGCTCGAATATGTTGAAAGGGCAGGCGCTCTTTCCCCGGAGATGAGGGTCCAGCTGGAAAAAGAGGTACTGAAAGACAAAGAGAAAAAATATAAGACTGACAAGATTGATAGAGACGCTTATCTTGAGCAAATAAAAAGAAGCATTGGCGAAAAGAAACAGGAAACTCCGGGAGCCGAACATGAGCTTTTAGGCAGGCTCAAAGACATGGAATCTTTGTTGGGCGATACCAATCTCTATGGCGAAATAGCTGCGGAACTCAGCAAGCTCGGCGAGGGAAAAGCAATAGCCGGACTTTTTGAAAAATTGATATTAAAAATGGCAGAAACCAAAATAGAAGTCGAATCGACAATGAATGATTCTGAAACTTTATCCCCGGAAAAGCGGCCGCCTGAAACTTCCGACCAGGAGAAAGACATATCATCATTAGAAGAAACGGGAAGCGCGGTTGAAAGTTCTCCGCTTAAGGACGATGATTTTACCCCCATTGATATTGTCGAAACTGCCTCCGGCGAAGGACCCGAAAGTTCACTTAAGAAAAATCTCGATTGGGACGACTACGGCAAACGTCTCGATAAAAAATACAATAAGAAATGATAAAACTCGCGATTTTAACATCAAAGGGCGGCACAGGCAAAACCACTACTGCCATAAACCTGGGACATGGACTGGCCCTATCCGGGAAAAAAGTCTTGATTATTGATTGCGATCCGCAAGGATCGGCATCGTCCTCGTTTGGGATAGAATCTTCTTTGGGATTGGTTGACCTGATGGTAGAGGGACAAGTTGAGATTTATAAGGTCCGTCCCAATCTTTATATCCTGCCCTCCGGAAGGAAGCGGCTGTCCGAATTGGAAATAGGGTTAGCGGTCAGAAAAGACCGCAATAAAATCCTAAGCAGGTCTCTGTCGCGGCTGACAGGCTGCGATTGCGTAATTTTAGATTGCTCTCCGTCAATAAATATAATAAATTTAAACGCTCTTGAGTATGCCGATTATTTATTGATACCGTCATCTTTGGATTATTTTTCACTTGAGGGGGTGAAAACAACAATTGAGCTAAAAGCCGAACTCGATAGCGAAGGCAACGGTTCGTCGAATATAATAGGAGTATTGCCGACATTTTATGATAGAAGGACAACGGTTTCCCGTTTGGCTCTCGACGAATTAAGAAGCGACTACGGCGATATGGTTTTCAATACGGAAATAAGATCAAACGCGCAGATAAAAAAATCTCAATGGTTTAAGAAAACTATTTTTGAGTACGCGCCATATTCTTACGGCGCTTATGATTATTTCAATCTGTCAAAAGAGTTTTTAGAAAGGTTACGGGATTAAAAGAGATGAGTGATATAAAGATATCTTTAGGCAGTTCAGGATCGGGCGGAAGGATTTCTATCGTCAGGGTTGACGGCGTAGTTGATACGATAACCGCGCCGGAACTTGAAAAGGTTATGAATACCCTGTTGGAACAAAGGAAATTCAATATAATACTCGATCTTGGAGGAGTGGATTACATATCTTCCGCGGGCTGGGGCATATTTATCTCTAACATCCGCGAAATCCGCCAAAATTCAGGCGATATTAAATTGGCCCGAATGATTCCCAACGTATATGAAATATTCGAGCTTTTGGAATTTGATTCTATTCTCAGGGCTTTTGACAGCCTTGAAAAAGCAAAAGCCGATTTTCAAGGCCCGGATGGAGGTTCCGATATTGACAGCGGCAGTGAATCAGGCGATCAATCAAGCTCTTCATCCGAAGGCGAATATGGCGGTACCGCGCCCTCAATTGATTTAAATAACGCTATTCCTATAGGTACTGCGGTTGTCGAAAAGGAAAAAATAACGGCAGATGTGAAAACAATAAAATCTCCTTCAAATCTTAGCAAGGTAGTAATAGAGATGGTATCTAAAGACCCATTCTATACTATTTCAGAGATAAAAAGAGAAATAGCAAAAAAGCATCCGTCTTTAAAGCCCGGTTGGTGGGGGATCTGGAGCGTGCTCAGAAAAAATCAGTTGCTTTCGAAAAAGAGCCGTTTTCGCAGGGCGAAGATTAAAATAGGCCAGGATAATGAATAACACCTATTCTGCAAGGGTGAATATATTATTTATTATCATTCTTGCAATTCTATTAATATTCGTTATACTTTTTTCCAACTCGCCTATAATAACGGCCATGTTAAGTATAATACTCTGCCTTATTATGGCCAAAACAATTTTTAATTTAATAAATACGATAAAAACAAAATCTATTATTAGCGAATTATATGATTCTGAAAATTACAGGGATTTTTCAATCGCGCCCCAACTTCTCGCCGAAATTCTAAAAAATTCCACAGGGCCGTCTTCGATTGGGAAAATAGCGGCGGGGCTCATGTCTCAAAAATTCAGGCTGAATAAATTCGCGGTTTTTTTCAGAGATGGCGATAGATTTTCTGCGGGTATTTACTCAAATATCAGATCGAAAATTTTAAATAATCCTCGCAGTGATAAAATACGAAATCTGACCAAAAACCTTCCAAGCAACGGTAAAATGGCAAATGATTCCCGGATCGGGAAAATTCTATTCAAAGAAAATGGTTTCGATGATTTTGATTCGCCTTTCATTTTTGTATATTATTGGGGGCGGTCCCGCGCCGTAATTGTCGTGGGGGAGGATAATGAAGAACTTTTGGCCGACACCGTTCAAGACCCCGAATTCAACAAAGTTTTCTGGCCCGTTCTGGACAGCATTATAAAGCAATACAAGAAAGGAAGGGTGGCCGAAGCCGAGTTAAAAAAAATAAAATATGATTATTCTTTTTCAAAGCGCGATCTTTTAACGGCGGGAAAAGAGCTTAATAAGCGTATTGCAGACTTGGACTCATTCGTTTCTATTTCCAACGATTTTTACGCTATTCTTGATGAGGACCAGCTTTTCATTTCTTTGAAAGATACAATTTTAAAGCAGCTTGGCTCAAAGAAAGTGGAGTTTTTATTCCCCAATGGAAAGGGCCGATTTATTGAAGAAAAGAGCGCTGAAAATAATATTGCGTCCGATGACGCTATATCGCTCGATATAAAATCAGAGATTTTCGAAATGCTCATAAAAAAATCGAAACCGGTTTTGCTCCCTATCGCGGCAAGCGGTTTGAACTCCGATGATAAGTTTTTGGTAAGCGCTATGCGAGAAGGGTTTCGGATTGTCTCTCCGCTTAATGTAGGCAGCGAAATAGGATGTTTTTTACTATGCGGGGAAAAAGGAAACAAAAACCAGTTTGAAGAATCGGAATTAAACTTCCTTTCAGTTATCATAAATATAGCCTCATTATCATTAAGCAACATACGCCACTACAAGACAATAGAGAAACTCTCTTATACCGACAGCATGACTGGGATTTTTAACTACCGATATTTTTATAAGCGTCTCGGCGAGGAAATATTAAGGGCGAAAAGATATAACCGTGAATTGGCTCTTGTTATTCTGGATATCGATAATTTCAAACTTTTTAATGATAATTACGGTCATCAGACCGGAGATATGGTTTTAAAACGGATATCCGAATTGATCGCGAAGACCAGCCGTTCGATAGATATCGTAAGCAGATACGGCGGCGAGGAATTTTGCATAATTATGCCTGATACAAATGAGGAAAACGGACTCGTATTCATAGAACGTTTAAGAAGCGAGATTGCGGATTTCGAATTTAAATCGAAAACTATAGACGATAAAACTGGTCTTACGGTTTCGGTCGGGTGCTCGATTTTTCCTCATCATGCGGGGACATCTGACCGAACAATATATTGTGCCGATATGGCGCTGTTAAAAGCTAAATCTCTTGGCAGAAATAAGGCGATTATGTATACTCCTGATTCCTTTGAGAACGAAAAATCGCCCATTGGGAGGATTGACGATGAATGATTTTAGGATTTGCGATAAATTAACTCTGGCGCGATCGGCGCTCACTATTTATTTCTGCATTGTTTTTTCCGCGGCGCCGACATTTGCCCAAAACAGCAGGGAGTCATATCGAATCGGCTTAAGAGATGTTCTCTCAATAACATTCTGGCAACAGCCGGATTTAAACAGCCAAATCAGAGTGGGCGAAAATGGAATGATTACGATTCCGGTTATCGGGGATATCAAAGCCGAAGGCATGACGACAACGGAATTGGCGGACGCGATCGTTGAGCAAATGGCTTTTTACCAGCCCAAAATCTCTCAGGCAACCGTTGCCATAATCGAGTTTAATTCTCTTAATGTTGTCGTAACGGGGCAGGTTTTGCGGCCTTTATCCTTAAGTTATGAAAAGATCCCTGATTTATGGCGAGTAATTCTTGACGCGGGCGGCCCGACTGAGCTTGCTGACCTTTCAAACGTTACAATTGTTCGTAAAAAGGACGATGAATCAAGAGTATTAAATGTAAATCTATACGAAATGATAAAAAAAGGGGACCTTACAAAAGCACCTAATATCCAGGCTGGGGATCTGATTAATGTTCCAGCATCGGCGTTTGGCGCGGCCATGCAATTAGGAGAGCGGGCCCAATTTGAGGGGCGAAACATATATTATATATTGGGAAATGTCGCTATTCCCGGCGTGAAAACGCTTGATACCGGAATAGACGTACTCGACGCTATTACTCTGGCGGGAGGATTTACTGACGGCGCGGACCTGAAAAATGTGCGTGTCGTAATGAAGGGCCCCAGATATTCGAATGTTGTTAAGATAAATCTGGAAAAATATATGAAAAATGGCACCCCTCCCAGACTTACGCTTCATCCTGAAGATACGATTATTGTGCCGTTCAGAGAGGGAAGCCGGGTTGGTGAAATTGCCCGGACCGTTTTCCAAATTGTTCCATTGCTTAGTGCTGTTGGAACATTTATATTGCTTTTGGAGTAGTTTACGCCATGAACGATGATAAAAACCAGATAGATCTCAGAGATTATTGGGCGATAATTATTCGTCGGAAGATATTTATAATTCTTCCGGTCATGATTATTCCGCTTGTCGCGTTTCTTACAGGATATTTCATTCCCCCCGTATATGAGTCATCCGTAACGTTATTAATTGACGAATCTAATATATTGCCGCCGGATGTGGAGCGGCAATTCGAAGGAAGGTCGTCTTACAGGCGAATTGAAACTGCTGACCGGCAGCGCACAATCTTTAGCCAGATAACATCCTCGAAATATCTTAAGCGCCTTATTGCAATTCTTGATATCCCTATTACTCCGAAGGTTAGGGAAATCGCAGCGGAATATAAATCTGTTTATCCTGAGATATCGGAAAATGAACTTGCGGAAACAATTATCGCGGATGATCTTCGAAAAAAAATAAGTGTTGGTTTGAGCTCAAATAATTTAATGAGTATCATGTCTTCGGCGTCAAATCCGGTGGTTGCTCAAAAAAGAGCAAAAACGCTGGCCAGTATTTATATCGAAGAGAAATTAGCGCAAGCCCTCGCCGGCGTGCGAACGAATATTGCATTTTCAGAAGAGCAATTAGTATTATATCGTGAAAAGCTGAATGCCGCGGAAAATAAGCTGAAGGATTTCAGCCAACAATTAATAGTCAACAGCGCGGGCGAAGACACAAGTGGCCTTCTACAGATAATGTCGGCCATTGAGACAATAGATTTCGAGATTTCAACTCTTAAAGATAAACTGCATGATTATAGAGGATTGTTAATTGCCGATGGCATCGATGTTAGCTCAATAATTTTGCCGGCTGATTTAATAAAAGATAAGGAGCGAATGCTTTCCAAGATATCAACAATGGCCGATCTCTTGACGAAATACGGCTGGAAAGATCCTAAAGTTCTGAATTTGAATAAAGATATCAAAGAAATCCTCACCAGTCTTGATGCCCGGATAAATTCATCAACAGATGAGAAATATGCCAGTCAGCCTGAAACAGTTCGCGAGACAATAAGCGAGTATTTAATTGTGACAATGGCCATAGAATTAAATCGCTCCAAAAAAAATACGCTGAATCAGAGCATGGCCCAAATTAAATCCCGGCTATCTGATAATCCTGATTTTGACGTTACGATGGAGAGACTGCAAAGTGAAGTAGATTTTTATAAGGACTTTTATGATCTTTTCATTGAACGTTCTCAATTCGCGGTAATTGATCAAGCCGCCAAAAAAGTTGAGGCTGAGGCTAAGTATGTTATTGTAAAACCTGCTTCAATGCCGTTGGCCCCGAAATCTCCCGACAAGAAAAAATTGCTGATTATGGGGCTGGTTTTGGGCCTTGTTTTGGGCGGGGGCGTTATTATTATTCTGGAGATTCTGGATAGCTCTTTTAAGAAAGTCGAAGAGCTTGAAGCATTTCTTAGCGTGAAAGTATTGGGGACAATTCCCAAAATGAATTTGCCGTATGGCCAATCTATCGGGCGGAAAGTGCCTTATATTATAGGCGTTGGGATTAGTTTTGCGCTTGTAATCTGGATCATAGTCTTGAGGACGCAAGGAAACGGATAATATATGCCATCACTGTCATTTTCGAATAAGCTGCGGTATTTAGATAAAACCTATCTTTTTCAAACTACTTTAAATGAGCTTGAAAATTTTGTAGTATGTTCGCTTTTTAACAATGGCAAGCTAATTAATAGCAATACTGTCAATTTGCCAGATGAAGCGGGAAAAAACAATATTTCCGAGCATGTACGGAACATTCACGATCGAGGCTATTCGGATTACGGATCGCTTTTCAAAATTATCGAAGCAAAAAAGGGTTCAGGGCGAGCGGAAGATATAATTAAGCTTGGTTCAACTTTACACTCAAGGAAACTCTATGACGAAGCTCTTGAGCTTTTGTCAACAGCGGCGGATTTTCACACCGAAAACTCAGCGATCAGGATGCTTCTTGGTAAAATATATCTCTCAAAAGGCGAATTTGACAAAGCTCGATTTGAATTCATCAAAGCAGTTGATTTGTCTCCCGAATACCCTGATTTCCGTAATCTGCTTGGCCATGCTAATTTAAAACTAAATAGGCCTGTTGACGCCATACGGCAGTTTAAGATAGCTATAGATCTTAATGTTTATTATGACAAGGCTCACTTTAACCTGGGGCTGGGATATATATTGAATGGGATTGTTAAGGAAGATTTTGAGCTTGCCAGAGAACTGCAAAAAAACAGTAAAGAATCATTTGAAAAAGCTCTAATATTCAACCCCGGTTATTTTTGTGAGAAATATAAATTGGGAATGGAGCTTCTATCGCAGGACAGGTTGAATGAAGCTTACGATAAGCTTTCTGTTGTTGCAGATGAAGAAATTTCAAGTGATCCCGGCGCGAAACTCGTTGAACTCTATCTTCGATTCGTCTATGGAAGCAATGGGAGCTCCGAAGATGGCATAAAGAATTACATTAATAAAACAAAGGATCTCTTGAAAACATATCCCGGGTATGCCGATTTGCAAAATGAGCTTGGAATAGCATATTCGATTATGGGGAAATTTATGCGCGATAGAGCAATAGATCATTTTAACAAAGCGACCGAGATTAATCCGCGATTTAAAAAAGCTATCAGAAACGCCAAACTGTCAGAAAACGATCTCAAAGGGCTGGAAGTCTTGCTGGAGGCGATCCTGAAATGAGCCCGCAAAAGACATTTAACTCAATAATTTCTTTATATGATCGCGAATCCTCGTATGCTACTGAATTGCGAAGAATATACTCCAATTTAAAATCCAGAGGGAATGGCGAAAACCAAAGCGTGCTTATTACGTCGGCCATGACAGGAGAGGGCAAATCGATTACAAGCTCCTATCTTGCTATCACGGCCGCCAATTTAACGAGCCAGAAAGTAGTTTTAGTGGATTTCGACCTGAGAAGGCCAAGAATCCATGAATATTTCAACGTAGGATCACGTCCCGGAGTCGTTGATGTTATCACCAGCAAATCAAAAATAAAATCTGTCGCCCGTGATACCTCGATATCCAATCTGAAAATAATTTCATCCGGGATATCCTCCCAAGGAGCAGGGGAGCTAATTGATCAGGCGGATCTCGCAACCATGCTGGAGGAATTGAAATTTTATTTCGATTTTGTAGTGATTGATTCACCGCCGATTATTCCGGTCTCCGATCCGCTTCTTATCGCCGATAAGGTTGACGGCGTTCTAATGGTTGTCAGGGCCGGTTCCACGCAAAGAGAAGTAGTCAAAAGAGCGGTGAACCTTGTGAACAACGCTTCTATTAATCTCTATGGGGTCATTATGAATGATTATGAAGAAGTGTTGCCTTATTATTACAATACCGGATATTATGGGTATAAATACTCTTCAGCGAAATCCGATAAGTAGATAATATTCATATTTTTGGCTATTATACATGCATCATTTTTGCATTATTTTGCATAATGTTTGATTTTCTCCAGGCACTTAATACAATCTCTTACTAAAAGTGATAAAGTTTTTATTCGCGCTTTCTTTGACGCGAATTATAATTGATTGATATATAGACTGTTGCGCGATCAAATTCGATTTAATGAAATTTCACCTTATTTCTTTTTCTCTACATAGATTTGTGGCAACGATTTTGCAATTTGCATACGCAATGTTAAATAATAAAGCAATTATGGAGAACTTTTAATTGAGATATCAAAGCCCAATAGCAAGCCCGCTGGCGCATTACTGGGAAGAAGAGTTAGTCGGATTCTGGGGTCAATGGGCCGGCATAAAAATCAGAATTCAAAAGCTATTCAGTTATCTTGTTGGCGATATTCTTTTTGCCAACATCTATCTGTTATTTGAATCCGTGCAGGGATTGTCGGCGATTACGGCTGGTCGAACCTACATGCGGAGAATCATGGGTCTTGTTAATTTTATTGATTGTTTCAAGAGAGGCATTGACATTTTGGGATCAATATTTGGTATTATTATCTGTCTCCCTATATGGATTGTCGTTCCGATTTTAATAAAGCTGGAGAGTAAAGGGCCGGTGTTTTATAAGCAGGTCCGAGTTGGCAGGGACAAGCGCAAAACAGACAGGCGCCAAGTGAATATTGACGATATCGAGCGCAGGTATTACAGGGACCGCCGCAAGGTTAGCGGCTTTGGCAAACCGTTTAGAATAATAAAATTCAGGACAATGTACCAGGACGCTGAAAAACTCAGCGGCCCTAAATGGGCTTCAAAGGATGATCCCAGGATTACTCGACTTGGAAGGATGTTGCGCAAAACAAGGATTGATGAAATACCTCAGCTTTTTAATGTGCTTGCCGGCAATATGAGCCTTGTCGGGCCTCGCCCTGAAAGGCCATTTTTTGTCGCGAAGCTTGATGGTGTTGTGAATAATTATGTAGGCCGTTTTAAGGTCAAACCCGGCATAACCGGTCTCGCCCAGGTTGAGCATAAGTACGACGAGAGTATTAAGGATGTTGACGGAAAAATTAAGTACGATCTGAAATACATTAAGAATATCGGTATTTTACAGGATATAAGGATTCTTCTAAAAACAGTTATTGTGGTGGTCTCGGCCCGTGGAATGTAATCAAATAAAATTACTTTGATTGAGGCGGGGAGATTTGCTCCCCTTTTTTTATTGCCATAAACTGCTTGCGCCTATTACCGATATAAAGTATGTTGGGAACTCAAAAGAACTTAGGGGCGAAATTTAGAATATGCCCGAGGAGTTTGTTTGGATTTCAAAGGAGGGAGAGTAAATCCAGTATTACTCAACTAAGAAATATCATTATACAGCCAAAGGGAACCGATATTTATTTTGCGGTTACATTAAATAAGGGAGTATCAGGAGAGCAAAATGAGATTTTATAAGTTTATGATTGCTTATATTGGGATAATAGCCGTGATGGCCTCAACGGTTTCCGCTCAGGATGTCGGGAAGATTACGATCTCAACCAACCCGTCCGGGGCAACGGTTTATCTCAGAGGAGAGTTTGATCTTGTTGCCAACACGCCGGCGACATTGCCGGAGAATATCTCAGGGAGGTATCAGGCAAAGATCACGCGCCCCGGATATGAGACCTGGAAAGGCGATATTACATTCATACCCGGAAACGCTAATAGCATAGAAATCAAGCTCTCTCAAAAAACACGAATTAAGGCAACCGCAAGATCAATATTAATTCCCGGTTGGGGGCAGGTTTATTCCGGAAACAAATCACGAGGGTATTTGATTACCGCAGGGGCTGTTTTCATGGCGGCGGCTGTTTATCAAACCGACAGGCGATATGACAAGAAAAGGGCTGATTTTGATATTGCCAGTTCAAATTTTAACTCGGCAAGTTCTATTGAGGACCGGATCGCGTTGAAGATAATTTCAGACGAAAAACAGAATGAAGCATATAAAGCCGAAACCGATCGCAATACGGCAATGACGATCGCGGCGGCTTTCTGGGCATATAATGTTTTAGACGCGCTGATATTTTTCCCTGAAGGAAACGCGTACTATCCAACAGTTACCGCATTGAACGATGGCGTTGCGCTTTCGTTTAATTTCGATTTTTAGGGGGAACGGGCGATGACAA
>CAZKYQ010000002.1:58655-63637 GCA_964556975.1 uncultured Ignavibacteria bacterium | reverse complement strand
TCATCACCAGGCTTAATACCAAGAGCGAGAAGCCCCACATGCAAGGCGGCTGTGCCTGATGATACGCATACGGCATAGCGCGCCTTTAGATAGACTGCCAATTGCCGTTCAAATGTCTCAACTATCCGGCCGCTAACAAGTTTGCCGGATTTTAGAACGTCCACAACGGACGCTATATCGTCATCCGACAAGCTGGGTTTGCTTAGCGGGATTTGTTTGGATTTTGTCATAATACCAGTCAGCCGTTAATTTCAGTCCTTCCTCTAAATCTATTTTTGGATGATAGTTCAAAATATTTCTGGCCTTATCAATATTAGGAATTCTCAACTCAATATCCGCAACATCCTTTTCCGCAAATACAATTTTGGATTTGGAATATGTCACCCTGATAACTGCCAGGGCCAACCCATAAATCGTGACCGTCCCTTTCGGATTGCCGATATTGAAACACTCGCCCACAGCTTTATCTGTTTCAAGCGCGGAAACTATGGCGTTAACGATATCATCGATATAACACCAGGACCTGATTTGGTCGCCATTTCCTCTAATTATAAGATCTTCGCCTTTCAATGCCCGCGTAACAAAATGATGGACCGCCCCCTCGCCGACCTGTCCGGGACCGTAGATGTTAAATGGCCTGATAGTTGTGGACGGCAATTTCTTTTCTTTATAATAGCTGTAAGAAAGATGTTCTCCGGCAAGTTTTGAAACGGCGTAGGTCCAGCGAGCGTTGCCAACAGCACCAAGGGAGGTTGAATCACCCTCTTCAGATCGAAAAGCATACGAGCCGAAAACCTCGGATGTGGAAAAATCAATAAATCTCTCCAGGGATGACAGACCAACGGCGGCTTCGAGCATATTTGAAGTGCCGATCATATTAACACGCATTGTATTCACCGGCGATTTAATCACAGTATCGATACCTGCTACCGCGGCAAGATGAATTACAATATTCGAGCCGCCTATGCTATTTTTTATATTATCAATATCAAGGATATCCCCTTTAACAGACCTTAAATTGGGGTGGTTCTCGAACCGCTTTCCGTTTAAGCTGTAGCGATTGAAAGTATCGTAGATCGTTATTTCGTTATTATCAATCAGCCGCGCAATCAGCGCCGACCCGATAAACCCCGCGCCGCCCGATAAGAATATTTTCTTTCCTTTTATTGGCACCCTTCCTCCTATTTCAACAGAAACATATCGCGATTTTCAATTAGCCTATGCCCATTCATGACCAAATCGTAAATCGATACATACTGCTTTATCAATTTCATGGGGTCATGATGGGTTTTCGCCCAAATCCTTCCGGCGTTTCCGATGCGCGTTATCTGCTCTTTATTCTTGATCAGATATTCAAGCCGTTCTAAAAGATTTTCCTCCGTAGCGTAAACGATAGGATTGTCCGGGTGATAGCTTGTAGCGAAATTTGAAATTCCGCAAAGCACGGCATGTCCCGCGGCCATTGACTCAATTGCCGAGAGCCCGTAAATTCCCACAGAAATCTGGTCATAGGTAATATGGCAGCGGCTTTTTATATCGAGACACTCCTCATTTGACTTGCCTTCGATTAATTCAACTTCAAACGGATAATTTTTCTTTTTCAGTTTATCAACAACCGTGAGGAACAGCTCCGTTTTTTTGAAATCCCGATTTGTCGGCGGATGGCAAATTCTGATTATATCATCGGGCGGAGCGCATGGTTTAATCCTTGAGAAATCACACATGATATTCGTATGATAGAAAAACGGCGCGTTTTGTAGCATGGTATAATCCCAACAGGATAACCCCAGTATCTTATTTTGAGTATGCCATTGATAAATCTGCTCCGCGTTTGTCCTGATTTCCGAACCATAATATTGAATTAGCGAATTGTTGGGTTTTATATATTCATCCCATTTAACACCGCCAATATCTTTTGGGAATCGTCCCATGTGGTAGAAATCAGCGCTTTGTATTACCTGCAACGCTTCCTTTTGAGTATCCTCATTTCCTTTTGATAAAATAAGGTCTTTGTCATAAGAAAGATAATCTCCCTGAATAATGATCAGCCGAGCTTTATGAATCGTATACCTGTTTATCATTCTAAATAGAAGGGACAGTTGGCCGGCGATGTTGAAATCGGCTACTATCGCGATATTCTTGCCTGTCTTTTTTTCCCAAAGCTCTTCGGGAACATGTTTTAAGAAAATCTCATCTGCCTTAGAGGGCGGCCGTTTTGCCAGTTTGATCGCCCCCGGTATGCTTGAAGATTCAGAAGCGATAATAGTTTTATTCGTTTTTTCGTTCAAGCAGGGTCCGATATCAGAGGGCGAAGAAACTTCGACATTATTATTCGCGCCCTTATTTTCTGAAGCGACGTTTAGGAATTTTTCAATCCAGGCCAAGCCCTCAGAATAGGAATCAGCATCCCAGCAGACCTCAAAGAGGTTCATCAGGGCCCTTTTATACATCGGGTTTGTTTCAAGCGCTTTAATAAAATGGCCTTTTGCCAAATGTGCTTTTCCCTGCGAATAATACAATACTCCGAGATCGTTATGAGCGTTATAATCGCCGGGATTAATCTCTACCGCCTTCAGATAATTCTCAACCGCCTCGGTAATTCTGGATTGCTTGCTATGAGCGAGGCCGAGATTATAATAGGCGTCCCCGCATTTGGGATTTTCAGAAACAATCTTCTTAAAAGCAACCTCGGCATTATAATAATCACCGCGTTGGGCCAATATAGATCCCAACGTATTTAGAAGTTCGATATCATCCGGGGATTTTTCCAGAAGCGCGCGAACTTGTTGTTCGGCTTCGTTATAATTATCTTTTTCGATAAGAGACGCTATCTCTTCCCGGGTAAGCATTTTTTGTTTTTCTTTTGTTAATGTTTCCGACATAATTCCGGCTCTCTTCTTATTCTTTTATTTCTATTTTCTTATTACTTACATGTCCGACGAGCGGCCATAAAGTTGAACTTCTTCGGCCTTTGAAAAACGGTCTCGCCGGCATTAAATCAATTTTCGTTTTGCGCTGGCGATTCTGCCAATTGTTGTTTCAGCTCATTAAAAATGGAATGATCAGGAACATATTCGCTTTCGTTTAGAACGAATTGCACGGCTTTCATATTTGTTTTATTAATAACAAGCGGTGCAAGCAGGTTCGCCGACATCATTTCCGGTTTGCCTTTAGGTATTGATACTAATACAAAAACAGTTACATCATCGATATTTTTGGCATTTATTATCTCAAGGTCTTTCGGGTTTATTTCAACAACATAATTTGATTTGAAGAAAAGAGGATCTATCAATAAAAACGCAAGCCCCGAATCCTCTATGGATTGCAGCCACTTAAACGGTTCCTGACCCTTTAAACTCACTAAAATAAATCGCTGATAATCATCGAAACCCATTAACCCTCTGGCCATGCTAATTATCTCATTTTTATCATATTCTATTTTACCGAAGCGAGTACTATCTATTGGCAATTTGTCCCCCTTATCTTAAAAATTGGATCAAAGATGGTTGAATCATCTTGGCCGCGGCCGCGAGAGCCGCCTGGTACGCCGCTTCCGCCGTTGCCAGATCGGTTATGACTTTAGCAAAATCCGCATCCTCTACATTAGACAACTGCCGTGTAACCTGTAATTCAAACGAGAGCTGGCGGAAAGACGCCATGTCGGCCCTGCTTGTGCGCGCTCCGACTTCCGCGCGCTCAATTAAAACCTGATCCAAGGCCCCATCGAAAGTTTCCAAACATAGGCCGATTTCCTCAACATTATTATTCTCCAATGACTTCTGAAGAACGAGCATGTTGCCTAAAATATCAGGCGAACCGAAAATACCGAGGTCCTTTGCGGTACGGCCTCCATCAGCTTCGATTATCGCAAGCGATTTTCCCTGAACATTGGAAAATATCTGTATCCCCGTATGCTGGTCATTAACCCTCGCTTCTATATCAATGCCCGACGCGTTGATAAGATTGATGACATCCATAATTGTAGCGGTAGGGTCATTCCCCAGCGCAGTCAGATCAATATCCGCGCTGATGTCTCCATTGATTACTCTGAATTTACCCAATGGAATGCTCAAGTTCGATTTTAAAGAAGAAAGCAGAGTGAAATAAGCAAGTTCAGGATTGAGGTCTTCGCCATCAAGAATCTCATATCTTGTTTCTCCCAATAAGCCGAGGTTTTTAGCTGTGTTTTCCCCTGGAGCGTTTTCAAGCACTTGAATCTGCAAAGGATCAAGGTCCTCTCCCTCCAACGAAGAAAGCAAGTTGCCTATAATACCAAGATCTTCGGCGGTTTGGCCGCCTCCCGGGCCCTCGGAAATCGTGATATCGAGGGGAGCCGCGTTATTATCGGTTAAAACAAGCACATTTTTATCGGGATCAATTGAAGCGGTAACATTGTTTATGCCGCCCGCCGCGAGTTGAGCGTCTATCGCGTTTATCGCGTCGCCGACTGTCACGGCAGCGGAAATATCAACGTCAACCGTAACGCCTCCGGCGGTTGAGAAATGAATCAAGCCTGTCGATTGGTCAACTCCCAACCCACCATTCAATAAAGAAAGCGGCGTATTTACATTTATATGGTGGGCAGATGTATCCTCAAAGCCAAAACCGTTGCCTGCCGTACCTATGCTTGCCGTAAAATTAGGAATTCCAGCGCCATTTATGGCATCAAGAACATCCTGCACATTTTCGGCAGCCGATACATCAACGGCATATTCGCCATTCAACGTTCTAATGTTAAATAGTCCGGCGCCAAGATCGAGGCCATTTCCCCCGTGAAGATAATCGAGCCACAAATTGGGCTGCAGGCCCGGATTAAGATCCGCCCCATCGCCAAGAGTACGGGTTGCATTTGTTAGAAAATCCGCGCTATTAGAATTTATTTGAAGATATGAAGATGATTCTGTTTCGAGTAATATTTTTTCATTATCACCCTGAAAAACAACTCCCATAGACGACATCAAGAATGGCGGCACTCTTGTTTT
>CAZKYQ010000002.1:0-58555 GCA_964556975.1 uncultured Ignavibacteria bacterium | reverse complement strand
GGGTCATCCGAAGGCCGGTTGATCCGCCGTCCGGAACTTGCCATTGCCTGCAATCGCAGAAATCGTGACTGCGATAGCGAGAGGTTTTGCGTCACAGTATTCAAAATCATATTGGAAGTAATTCTCATTTTCCTCCTCCAGACGCTATATTTTCGATGGCATTCGGCCAGATTATTATATTGACGTCAAGCGCGGCGCATGACGAACTAACATTATCGCCGGATATTTTCCAGTTGAATCGGCCGCCCATGTGCTGCCAATAATCTTTTTGATTTTCCCAAACGGTATAAACCGGCGAACAAAAATGTTTGGTTTGCGGCATCATGTCTTTCTTCCGCTCTTGCTGCTTTTTTTCTCTTTAATTATCCTGGTCATTTCGATTATATCTTCTTTAAGCGACATTGAGGCTTTAATGTTTTCGCTCTGGATTTTTCTGTAAATTTCATCCCGATAAACCAGCACCCTTTCAGGGGCAGAGATCCCTATCTTTACTTGTTTTCCCGAAATCCCCAAAATCGATATTTTAATATCATGCCCAATTGCTATTGCCTCTCCCGACTTCCTTGTCAATACTAACACGGGACCTCCTTGACCCTTTATATTACTCTAAAACCCGACGCCCATTTGGTTGATTATTGTATCCAAAGCTGAATCCATAACCGTTATAACGCGGGCCGCCGCCTCATAAGCATGCTGGAATTGAATCATATTCGCCATTTCCTCATCGAGAGAAACACCGCTTAAGGATTCTCTTGTATTCATAATTTGAGAAACAAGCGCAATCTGGTTGGTCTCTTTGTTCTTTGCCTCATTAGTTTTTACTCCGACCTTGCCAACTATCGCACCGTAATATTCATTAAAAGTTACTTGCCCGTTTCTCATAATTAACTGGTCCCGCAACGCCGCCATTCCAAGAGCATTTGAGTTATCGCCAGTTTCACCGTTAAGGCCGGCGGCTATGTTGCTGACATCCGACGATATCAGGTAATTGAGCTGTATATTTTTTGCGCCTGTTGTATTCGGATCGAAGAAATCGATATCTGTTTCTCCATTCAATCCGTAGCCCTGCCTATGGATATTGTTTACGGCGCTAACAAGCTCCGTTGCCATCAAATCAAGTTCTGCCTGCCGTTCCACGACAACTGTATCTCGCGCCTCTAAAATACCTTCTAAAGTACCGCCGGGGTTTAAAACATCAATGCCTGTGCCCTTGAAAAACAATCTGTGCGCTACACCGGAGCCTCCAGACTGCACTTCAGTATCAAGCTCAAGATTAGATGTGCCGTCTACAATTGCCATTCCTCCCATCAATACGGTATACGATCCCGATGGCTGTTCGAGTACGCTAACATTGACCCATTGCGAAAGCTGGTCAACCAGGTAATCTCGCCTGTCGCGAAGGTCATTGGCGGAATGGCCGGTTAATTCAGCCGCCGCGATAGAGCCGTTAAGCTCCGCAATCTGCTGAGCAGTCCCGTTGATTTGAGATGATAGCGTTACGATATCGGCGTCGAGCGAGTCTTGCAAGTCTTCCAATTGATTTGAAAGCTGGTGAAACGAATTTGCAAGCAGCGAAGCTTGCTCTTTCAATGCCACCCTTGCGGATTCACTTTCGGGGTTATTGGCAAGGTCCTGCCATGAATTCCAAAATTTGTCCATTTGAGCTGACAAGCCCGTATCCCCCGGCTCCTGAAATACTCCTTCGACCTGTTGCCAGGTGCTCGCGAGAAATTGCCATTTCCCCAAACGATGTGATTCGCTTCGAAATTGCTGGTCTAAGAACGAGGACCTTATTCTGCGAATCTCATCTATACTCACTCCCGTACCCACATTACCAAAACCGGGATTCATTGGCTCCGCTGTGGAATAAATAGCGTCCTGCCTGCTAAAGCCGGGCGTGTTGACATTAGCGATGTTATGGCCTGTTAAATTCAGCGATAATTGCTGGGCAAGCAATGCCCTTCTGCCGATTTCCAGCCCTATGTTCGCTCCATACATATCAAGCCGTCCTTGTCAACATCCCGCCCTGATTCGATGCGTAACAGCCGTTTTTCGCGGGGTTTTCATATATTGCCTTAGGATTTTTACGTTCGTTCATATAATCAACTGTCTGTTTTATAACACTCATCGACTGATTGATTAATAACTCATTACGTTCCTTTTGAGCCGTGGCTTTCAGATGAATATCCAGTATGGCATCTTTCAGCTTTTCGAGCTCATCGAAATTATGGCCCCTGAAACGTCCAAGCAAATCGCTCAATGTGGCGTTGTCTTCATCAATGTTAAAATTCTTGGAAATCCTATCTATGATATTTTTCCTGCCGCTTTCGAGAGTCATGGCTTCCTGAGCTAATAGATTTATTTTCTTAATGCTTTCTTTTAAACCTTGAAGATTGTTTTCAATGAGATTGTTTTGTTGTTCGGTCAACTTCTCAAGGTAGCTGGTGAACAGTTTCTGTTCAGCTTTAAGAACTTCTGTGAGTTCGTTAATCTCTCTATCCATCATAATTTTCATCGGCATAACTCACTATATCATTACATTTTATTCTGAGCTCAAGCCCGCCATTACTTTGCTGACATATTCATGCGTCTCAGGATAAGGAGGTATCCCGCCATATTTCTCTACCGCGGATGGTCCGGCATTATAAGAAGCTAAGGCTTTCTTAAGATCGCCTTCAAACCGCTTTAGGAGCATTGAAAGATATTTGGCCCCGCCCATGATATTTTGAATCGGATTGAAGGGGTCTTTAACCCCAAGCATCGACGCCGTTGAGTCAATCAGCTGCATTAGGCCTTTCGCGCCCTTGCTTGACACCGCGTTTGGATCGCCTGCCGATTCCTGTTTTATTACAGCCTTTATCAGGGCCGGCTTGATTTTAAATTCCTTTGCGGCCTTTTTGATCGTATCATCGTACTGGGCCAGTAATCCGCCTAATTTTGCGGGTTTGTGAGTTTCAATTGGCATATTGCCATTATTAAGTATCGAAGTAGAATTATTTACTTTTGTTCTGTCCGGCTCCGGTTTAACTGTAGAAAGATTTACATTATCGTCATTGCTTCGCTTGATAGAGGCCCGCGGCGGAACAGTTTGATCCAGGGAAATTTCCTCTTCATTGATATTCAACATTCGGGAATAGTTCTCAAATATCATATCCCCTATTTTGAACCTGCCGGTTTGAGATAAATGATCGGCTAGTTTTTCATTGAAGATCTCTTTATAAATATCTCCGCCGAGACCATCGCCAAAAAGATCCGAGTTTTCCGTAGTCTTATTCATTGATTTAAGCATATATGAGATAAAAATCGCCTCAAATTCGCTGCATGCCTTTTTCAACTTCTGTAACTGGAATTGCTTTTCACTCTGCGGTTCCGGTTTTGAAAGAGAATCCAATTTGGACTGTGATAAGAACCGCGTAATGTTGGGATTGTATATTTTCATCACATTATAACCAGTTCCGCCCTTAGCGCTCCTGCCAATTTTAAGGCCTGAAAAATCGCGATAATATCTCTCGGCGTAGCTCCGATATCGTTAAGCGCCTCGGCAAGATCTCCAATATTAGCTTTCTCCTCAAAATTGATAATCCTGGCTTCTTCGACCTCCGCTGTAATTTCTGAGTCTCGCGTGAGGACGGTCCTTCCTTTTGAGAATGCTCCGGGCTGAGATACTTGAGGTTCTGCCTTTATTTCAATTTTTAGATTGCCGTGCGCTATTGCTACAGCTGAAATTGTTACATGCTCGCCAGCGATAATCGTGCCCGTTTTTTCGTTGATTACTACTCGGGCTACGGCGTCCGGAATAATCTCCAGCGTTTCCATCCTCGATATTAAATTAACCATCCCCCCCGGCGTTCTAAAAGGGTCCGGAATTTTAACAGCCAGGTTTCCTTCGTCTCTGGCTACGGCAATACCGGGCCCTATAACGGCGTTAATTTTATCCGCGGCCCTGCGGCAAGTCGTAAAATCCGGGCTTAAGAGATTTATTGATAGAAATTCGGGGTTAGTATCCGAGGGCCTTTCTTTCTCAACAATAGCGCCTCCGGGTATTCTCCCAACCAAAGTATAATTCTCGGTTATTTTATCGCCTCCGGTCGTTTTGGCATTGAAACCGCCAATAGAAATTGGCCCCTGCGCCGAGGCATATACGCCCCCGTTCATAGCCGATAGCGGCGTTATAAGGAGCATTCCACCTTGTAAGGAGCCGGCATCACCTAATGATGATACGGTGCAATCGATTTTTGAGCCTTGGCGCACAAAAGACTGCAGGCGAGCCGTAACCATAACTGCGGCGACGTTTTTTACTTTGACTTTATCCGGAGACAGGGTAATCCCCATTCTCTCCATCATATTGGTGAGCGATTGCAGCGTGAATATTGTGCTTTTGGAATCGCCTGTGCCGTCAAGACCGACAACAAGTCCGTATCCTATCAGTTGTAAATCGTTATCAAGTTGAAATGAGGCAATATCTTTAAGCCTAACACCAGCCAGCGATAATTGCCCGCACAGTAATAACGCTACAAGATATAACAGAAGCAGTTTTTTTATGTTTCCCATGATTAAAATATCCAATTAACTATTCTTGTGAAAATACCGGGGCGCGCTCCTTCGTGAGTTTGCCCTTTACCCTTAAACGAAATTTCCGCGTCGGCAATCTGGAATGAAAATATGGAATTGGATGGAGAGATGTCTTTTTCGCGGATTACTCCGGATAGAAAAAGCGTTTCCTGGTCGCTGTTTATATCGAGAATCCTGCTTCCCTCTATTATAAGACCGCCGTTGGGATTGAGTCCGATTACTTTCACGGTCATTCTTGCTGAAAGGCTCCCGTTTTTCTCGACCCTGCCTTCGCCGTCAAATTGGTTGTCGTTCGAGCCCGACATGCCGAAAGCGCCGAAGAAATCAAGCCCTCCTACCCCCGGGCCGCCTTCAATTTCTGAACTGGTGGATTTTTTTGTTGTGGCTTTTGCCTTATTTGAGGCCCGGGCGTTTTCGGAAATTATCACGGTGATAATATCGCCGATATTATGCGCCTTAATATCAGTATACATTGATATGTTTTTCGCCTCAGTGAACGGCCCCGCGTTCACAACGCTCCACAATAAGATTATGGATGACAATATTATCGGGATATATCTTTTCATATCCCCTCCTCGTTGGATATTACCACTGTCGTTGAATCAACAATAGTGGCATAAATTATTTTCCTCGTATCAACGTTCATGACTTTTATTTTGTCGCCTTTCGCGCCCTTTTGTTTGGCCACGCCGCTGGCCTCCAAATTTAACGCCCCTTTTCTATACAGGACCCGAAGCATTTCGCCTTTGGAAACGACCGGTGTTATTTTCGCCAGAGATTTCGTAATAATTCTCCCTGACGGTATATATTTTGAAGCGACCATTCCCAAAAGCTCTTCTTCGGAACTGAACGGTTCTTCATATACCCTGGCGATATCCCTGGTTTCATATTTTATGTTATCAGATGAAAAAGGCATGCCGGATTTAACCGGGACAGTCGAGGTCAGGACCTTTTTTAATACGCCTACTCTGACCGTACCATTTGTTTTATAGACGTTGCTTCCGTTTTTGAAATAGGAGAAATAAACAACAACCTGTCCTTTAGGATTTTCCTTGCCGTACCCGTCAACAGATACGCTGTCATATTCCGGGATTTTCGATAAATCAATCCGGGAAAAATCGCAGACATATTCGGCGTCAAAGACCGGATAATGCGCGTTTAAGTGGTTTAAAACCGCTTGTTCGACATCAGCCGTTGTGATTGAAAATAAGACGATCGGAATGAGGAATATCTTCATCTTATCTCTTTAGATTATTGGCTATTTCCGTCATTTGTTCTGATGTCTGAATTGCCTTGGAGTTGATTTCATAAGCCCTCTGGGCGATAATCATATTTACCATTTCATCAACTATCTCTACGTTTGACATTTCGAGATACCCTTGATTTATCCTGCCAAAGCCTTCCAGGGTCGGGTTACCCAAAAGCGGGCCTCCGGACGCGGGTGTTTCGACAAACATATTATGCCCAATGGCTTCAAGACCGGATGAATTGACAAATTTGGCAAGCTCTAACTGTCCAACTTCCTGCGCTTCCGGGTCGCCGGGCACCCTTACCGCAAAAAGCCCGTCATCGCTAACCATTATCAAATTCGCGTCTGCCGGAATTGTAATTCCCGGCTGTACAAATAATCCATCGGAAGTGACAAGCTGGCCGTCCGCAGACAGCTTAAGGGCGCCGTCGCGAGTATAAGCGATTTCGCCGGTAGGTAACTGAACCTGAAAGAATCCGTCCCCATCAATAGCAAGATCGAGAGAATTACCCGATGCCTGCAAAGTTCCTTGCGTAAAAGTTCTTTGTGTCGCTGCAGGCCTAACGCCATATCCGACATCGAGGCCAACCGGCGTACTGGTTCCCGCCGCCGATTCGGCGCCTGATCCGCGCAATCTCTGGTATAAAACGTCTTGAAATTCAACCTTTGATTTTTTATAACCAGTGCTATTTACGTTTGCGAGATTGTTTGCGATTGTATCAACATTAAGCTGTTGCGCGACCATTCCAGAGGCCGCTGTCCGCATCGCCTTAATCATCTATTCCTCCCCGTTAAGCTGTTCTTCCGAGATCGCTAATTGCTTTATCAAGGGTCTCGTCCTGCGATTGTATCGCTTTCTGCCCCGCTTCATACGCTCTGAAAGATGAAAGCATATCAACCATAACTTCAATAACATTGACATTGGATTTTTCCAGATATCCCTGCCGAACCTGAAAATCATTTGCCGGTTTTTCTACCACGGTCGCGTCTTTCGGGACAAGGTACGAGTTGCCGGCCTTATTGAGTTCATAGGGTTTCTCAAAATCAACCACTTTAATGCGGCCAACCGCAAACCCGTCAACTGTAACCGTTCCGTCGTCGCCTACCATAAATGAATCGGCGAGTATTGTTAGCGGCCCCGAATCGGTCATAACTGAATTGCCATTTCGATCTATCAATTGGCCCTGGGGTGAAAGGGAAAAATCGCCCGACCTGCTATACATTAGCCCCGAGCTTGTTTGAATGGCAAAAAAGCCGTCCCCGTCGATAGCGATGTTTGTGTCGCTTCCGGTTTTTTCGAGGTCCCCTTGCGAAAAATCTACATATATATCATCAACCATAGGAACTTCCCATGGATGATCTGTTATGATTTCTTTTTGAGCGGCTTCGCTTAAGACCTGCAGGAATACTCCATCTTTTTTATATCCGGGAGTATTTACATTTGCCATATTATTGGCGAAGGTCTCCTGTTTAAGTATCCGCGGAAGCATCCCGGAGGCCGAAGTGTAAATTCCTTTAATCATTATTCCTCCAATTCAAAATTAGAACCCGCCATTTATAAAGCAATTGGCATGCCTATTCATAAAATTGGTAAAGAATCTCCAATGCCACAAGGGTGCCATCCGCAATCTATTGCCAGACAATGAGTTGTGGCGGGGCCGTATTGTATGCCTACAAGCAGATATAATATATTTTTGATGTAATAGAATTTACAGAGGAAATTCTTTCTTATTTACCTTGAAATATTTTCTTTGAAGAGAACTCGGCGATAACCGGGCCAATTACAGAAAGCCATGAATTTCAGAGCTTAGTTTTGTGTTGCCGCAATAGTTTCCTTGATACCCTCTACAGAATTTCGTACAGAAAGCAATCTCCAGTAAGCTCTTTCTACTATCAGCGAAACTTCATGGCTCTTGAACGGCTTGGACAAATATTCATATGCCCCTTTAAGGAGGGCTTCTTTTATGGTGAAAGCATCCCCATAGCCTGTCATGACTATGACGGCCATATCGTTCCATTTCTTTTTAACTTCTTCCAGCAACTCAAAACCGTTCATTCCCGGCATTTTAACGTCAGACAACATCAAATCGAACTTGTCTTCATCGAGCCTGTCCAAGGCTTCAAGAGCGGAAGCCGCTAAAGTAATTTTATAACCCTCTGACTCCAATATTTTCAGCAATAGATTTCGCATCATCGGTTCATCATCAACTATAAGAATTTTTACATATTCTTTCATGATTATCTCCTTTTTATTTTCATAAGTTCAAATTATGACTATGAGAGCCATAGTGCATACAGATATTATCGAAATAAAAAATTCGGATATTACTTTTTATGCGATTTTTTTTTCTAAAAGCTCAGAAATTGCCGTTTCAATCTCGCTAATATTAAATGGCTTCAGGAGTAATCTGTAATTTGAGAAATCATCCCATTTTATGCGGCTTTTTTTCATATCAACACCAGTTGTCAAAAGAACGGGGGTTTTTATTGAATTCCGCCTCATTTTCCTAAAAAACTCTTCTCCATCCATATCAGGAAGACCCAAATCTGCTATTACGAGGTCAAAAGGTCTGACATTCACTTTTTCCCATGCCTCATAACCGTTGTCAGCTAAAGTAACATCATAGCCATAACAGGCTAAAATCTCGGAAACAACATCTCTAACTTCAGGAGAATCTTCAATTAATAATACTGAGTTGGAAGCCATGCAATTATTACTTTGTTTTTACTTCAGCTAATAGGCGCACAATTTTCTCAGAATTTTTTACAATAAGGCCCATAGCGATTTCAATATCTTCAATTAGCTCTTGATCCACCGGTTCGGCCTTGATATCAGCGAAGAAATTAGTCGGTTTTTTATCCGTTTTGGCGGCATCTATTACCAGGTTCATCTGCTTTACGGCTTGCGTTGCTTGATTGACAAGATTTGAAAGGTTTTGGTTTACTTCTACCCCGATTTTTTGATTGTGAGCCAATTTTGCCGCGGCAACAGCAATATTAAGAGCAAGAAGCTGAATTTCGCTGGATACCGTTTCAATATAATTCAGCAGGCCCTCGTTGTTTACATTCTTATCAGCCCTCAAACCGACAATAGCTCCCTGACTTTGTTTTTTAGCTCGGAGAGATCGGATGATTTTACAAGATAAGCGTCCGCAAGCCATGAAGTGAAATTATTCTTGTAAGTATTGTAGGCAGAATTCAAAATCACCGGCATCTTCCCCGTTTTCGCCCTGATATTTTCGAGCACTTCAAGACCGTCCACATCTTCCATTTTGATATCAAGAATAATCAGGTCCAGGTCTGAGTTTTCATCAATGAATTTTATGGCCTCACTGCCTGATTCAACAGAGGATGTTTGATATCCCTCTACTTCGAATTCGCTTTCATAAAGGCTGCGAATGTCTTCTTCATCATCAACGATTAAAATGTTCTTCATTATTCCTCCCTGCTTAACGGAAATTCTATTGATAGGCCGCCCTGCATTTTTTCAGGCGAGCCGATACCTAAATCGCCTTTATAATGTCTAAGTATTTCCAAGGCGACTGTCATTTCCTGAGATTCTGATTCTCCGCGGCCAGCGCGCATAAAATAGAAAAATTCCTCTGAGAAATTTTCGCTTTTATCGCAGCTGTTTATTAGAACCATGGCGGATTCACGATGTTTCATTATTTCTATTCGGACTTTTGATAGCCCCCCCGCAATTTTTGAAGCCGTTTTGAAAATAACCATCATAGCTTTGTAGAACAGGCCCTGGTCAATAAATATTTTGCCGTTTTCAATGTTCGCGTCAATCGTGATCATGGGTATTTCTTGAGATTCAACCGAAGAAAGCGTTCTTAATGTCTCAAGAATGAGATCACAAAAATCGTAAGCGTTTTCCGTTTTTTCACTAAGTGAAATGACACTGGTAAAACGATCAAGCGTTTGTTCAATGCGGCTTGCCTGCTTTGAGATTATTTTCAGGACTTTGCAAGATTGATCGTTAACATCGATATTTCTTAATCGGGCATTTGCGTGGCCGCCGATTATAGTTAGCGGATTGCGTATTTCGTGCGCGACTTCAAGCGACATTTTGGAGACGCTGGATAATTTTTCCGCTTTAACAAGGGTTTCTCTGGTTCTTATGATTTTTTCATTGGCTTCTTTTAATTTCGTAATTTTTCGCTGTAAACTTCCATGCAAGTGAGTGTTCTCGATGGCATCAGAGGCATATCTGGCAAAAATCTCCAAGAGCTTAAGATCTGCCGAAGTGATAGGCTTATCAGTAATATAATTGTCCGCCATGATCACACCGAGTCGGGATTCGCGAGAGATAAGAGGCGCCACAGCAAAGTTCTTTGCTCCGAATTTGCCTATGAAATCTTTTTCTATATCATTAAGAACAGTATCGGAGCCGATAACAATCGCTTGTCTTTCCTCGAAAGACCTTGTTATAAATGTTGTTTCATCTTTAAGGGTGATTTTCAGGGATTCAACAAGCTTGTTTACGTAGCTATCGGTTTGATTCTCTTCATTTTTATAAAGCCTTAAAACTTCGGCAAGCGAAAGCGGCTTTTCAGAAAGACTTTGCCAAATAATCCCTGCCTCTTCAGGGGATGACGGCCCTTTCGCAAGGCAACCATGAAGGAAAGAATTTGTCTCATCGGCTAATAGAATAAACCCTCTGTTAAATCCGAGTCCTGATCCCGATGTAACCGCAAGCAATATTATCTCCAGGATTTCGGAGAGATTATTTGTTTCGGCAAACGCCCTGACGGCCTGATTGATTATATCAAGCCCATCAATCTTCAGGCGAAGAACTCTCGACATCTCCTCATCCTTGCTCCTGTCAACAAGGAAACAATCAACATTTGAGCCGTCATGCCCGAAATTGGGAAAGCAATAAAGATCGTAGTAATAATCTCTTTTGCCGTTTGCGCGCTGAAAACGGGCTTGCGATGGCTTGCCGTCAAACGCGTTTCCAACGGCATTCTTAACTTTTGGATCATTAATACTAAAAATATTGCCGAAATCAGGCCTGCGGCTATAATCATCGACCCCGCAATTTATCGGCCCTTGCCATATCAGATTGCTGATAGAGTGATTTCTATCGAGAGTGAAATAAACCGCGGGCCTTTCAAATTCGAGGTCCTGCGTTTTCTTTTCAGTAGCAGCGGTCATTCTGTCGTCAACGCTTTCGCGGACTAATTGCCCTTGAAGCTATCATTATGGCTAACAGTAAATTTACTTTCACCATAAGGGCCGGATGATAAATATTGATTTGTAATTAGCATAATGTTTGCGGCTTCCTTATCTATCGCTTTCAATCTTCTGATAATTGAATTGTTTGAATTTTTCATCATCATTATAAGAAATTGAGCGTTGCCGGCAATTATGGCCAACGGATTCCCTATTTGCTTACACAGCGATTCGGAGGCTGTTCCACCCGTTTGAACATTTTCAATCTTGGTAATTTCATTTCTGGTCGATCTTATTTGTTGGTTTAATTCATCTATCGCGAGCCGGGTTTCGTTTTCTAATTCCTGATAACTGACTCTTTCAAACAAGAGCGCAAAAATCGTAGAGATAATTCCCAGTATATTCACGTCCTCTTTTGTAAACGATCCCGGTTCATCGTGGGCGAGATTAATCACCCCGATAATTTCATTATTAAAAACAATCGGAACAGAAAGAAATGATTTGGTATGGTTCCCGCCTTTGGATTTTCTTAGATTGTTGAGGAGTATCGGCCTCTTTTTCTGGGCCACCCATGCCGAAATACCCGACCCCATATCAAATTCCACAAAATTTATAAGGTCCACTTTTCGTCCAATGCTGCAAATTTCATCTAATGATTTAGTTTTCTTCGAGAACATAAACAGGGACGCAGAGCGAAAATCTATTATTTCTTCAACTGATTTTAAAATGCTCTCAAATGAGTCCCTGGAGACCGCAGCTTCCTGAACGACTTTTGAAATTTCATAAAGCGTCTTTAATTCATTGCTAAGGCTGTTAATATCACTCTTGTCTAATCTACGAGGCACTGTTCCCTCCATTTTCATTCACTTAACGCCAGAACCTTGCCTGCAATCAGACATAAATAACGGCGTTAGGCCAATTTAAACTTAAGCACGATTCTTCGACGCGCTAATTCTTTCGCTTTCTGAAATTGCTCTCATTATTTTTTATCATAGCTGGTTAAATAGATGTCCCGCTAGTTTCTTTGCCAGTAAACGTCTTGCTTTTTCCTCCATTTCAAGCCGCTCCGCCTGAATTGGAAACAGGCCCGGATCAAATTTATCGTTGTAATTATACTGTGCGCTGGCAGGCGTTGAACTTATTGCTTTCATTCTCTTTATTGACATTCCTTTGCGGCCTTCCGGGATCTCAACAAACGTTTCCAATGTAAATTCGCGGGCATATCGGTTAAGAAAATAAGGTATTGATAAAAGTTTTTTTGTCTTCCAGCAATTTTCCGTGATTGTGATTTTTATAACAGTTTCGCCTGCGACCGGCAACGGCTTCTCTTGATCAAGTATTCTGGTTCGCCCCATGAACCCCTTTAGTTTCATCTCTTTTTTAAGGGCGGAAATAAGCAATATATTTTGCTCTGGGAAGGCCGCATTTTCGGTTTGTATCATAATTGCAAGATTGGTGGAAGGTATTCGAGATGCTGAGGCGAAATTGATTAACAACAGCGCGGAAATCAAAGTTTTCAAAATTGACAATAATATTGCGCGCATTTACAAACGGCCCTCTTTTCGAATTCTTACTTGCTGCTGATAAATGTACTGCACGATAAGCCTTTGGAGGTTTTCATCAAATGTACCTGAGCCATGAGGCAGATAGTCGCTAAGTTTTTCCAGCCCATAATCGGACCGGTTTTCTTTTGTAACAAATTCTGCCCCTATAAGAAATTTCCCCTGTTCAGCACACTCAACTCGTTTAACAACAGCCAGGATATTTTCAAGCTTATGATGTCCTTTAAGACTGAAATTAATTATCAAAAGGGAGTCTGTTTGCAATTCCTTATCTGTTTCGTAAAGAAAACCCCCTGCGGAAATATTTAACAGCGCCCCATGAAATTCCGGGCTCATTCCAGCATACTTATCTTCAGGAGATTCGATGATTCTAAAATTAATATCTTCTGAAATATCAAGCCGAACATATTTTCTTTTTTGGTCTCTTTTTGTAGCGCCTTCTCGGTTAATCTCAATCGAGCCTGAACTGTCTACAAACAAGTCTTTTATACTTGCTTTAAACGTATATGCGGCATCATGCTTATTATACCGAATTTCCACAACATCTCCTTTTTGTAAATTAGACTTTCCGCTTTTTCGCACCGGCATTTCAAGACTATAGGAATTTCGTTTTATGTTTTCTATGCGGCTGATGAATTCGGAGCGGGCCCCCTCTTTAACAAGAAACACAGTTAGCTTATCCCAGAGGGAAAGATTGTCATATTTTGTGCTTATTCTCTTTTTCATGCTTTTACTTGTTCAGGCTTTTTTAATAAACGGGCTTGTTCAAGAGTCATTTGAAGAATTTTCTGCGCATTAGAGAATATTGTTTTATTGCTTCTATTGCTGTTCATCATTTCATGCGCTTGCTTCGATGTAATTGTAAAATACTCCAATGCCTGTTTGCTGTTGCCGATCCGCCTGGACAGCTCACCGATCATGTAAGATGCCTGGATCTGTTGAAGGCCGGGTTTTATTTCTCTGCTATTCTGATATGACTTGAGATAGTATTGAAGCGCGTAATTAAGAGCTTCCGACTCTATTACCGGAACATCCTGCCATTTTTCCTTTACGCCATATAGAAAGTCAACAAAGGTCGGATATTCGTAAAATCCGCTCGACTCTTCAGCATCGGGATTTAGAAGAACTATTTCCTGTTTGACTTTATTAAACTCAGTCTGAAGATTGCCAACATCTTTTTTAAGGGAGTTCCAGACTTTATAAACACTATCCACAGCGGTCTTTATCATTGACGACATGCCAGCTCGATCATTACCCTTTGCCATAACCGGATCAAAATCATCAACAATCATGTTCCTCAAGGGCGTTATATGACCGGAGAAACCCTGCACATCATTATTGAGCCTATCAATTTCAATTTGAATTTTACTTAACATCATATTCGCCGGAGATGCGCTTTCGTCTTTTCCTCCGCCATTGATCTCGCGATATATCCAGGCTATTCGAATATAAAATCTGGCAATGTCAAGAGAGGTTGGTTTGTCCATTAGTTTTTCATCATAGATGGCTAATAACAATTTTATTATAGACGACTCAACAGGGTATTTCTTCTGATCTATGGACTTTCCAAGTCTCTTGATAACGCAGTCATCATCAGCGATTTCATTTAGATGTTTTTTCTTTTGCGAGGGAAGGCGATATGTTTTGAAATTGATGTCACTTTTCCATTCTTTGAAGGGAGAATTTACTTCTCTTGTATAATGGCAATTTAAACAAGAGCCTGTGAAATACAAAAGAGGGTTAATTCCCTGAAATACCGGATTTTTCCAAACTCTTCCAATGGGAGCAAAGTCGGTATCCCGGCCTGATTCCATGTAAGAGCCTTGTTTGATAATTTCGAACGAATTGGCAAAACCGCAAATCGGGCAATCAACTTTGCTTATAAAGTAGGGTATTTGTTTATCTGTCATTATCCGCCTCTTCTATGATTGTTTTTTCATTTTTATTTATCGGCAATACCCCAATTTCCTAAAGGGACTTATTGTCATTCAATTCTGATTTTAATCCTGCAGAGGCCATGATGATCCCGATCTCAGAGTGTGAGTAACCAAACTCCCGACGGACTTCATCCGGGAGGCTCCCCTCGCGAAGTCTTTTGACAGCTGATTTAATGCGGTTGGTTCCAGCGTTGATAATATTCAGATCCCGGCTTTCAAATTTAGCCAATACCTTTGAAGGATTTTCTTTTTCTATCCTTTTAATCCGCTCCAGCAAATCGCCATAATATTGTTCGGCCCGGTCGTCCGACGCGGCATAGCTGTTTTTATTTGCTTTAAGATATCTCATCAAGACAATTAAAAGCGTTGAGACAACTACGATATTTAGTACGGAAATTGTCAGAACCGCAACTTCTACAAACATGATACCTCCTGCTTAGGCAATGAAATCAACCTCATTTCCCTTTGAACCATCAGGCGAAGGGACATGCTGCCCATTAATCTTTTTTTCATTGTTTTTTTCTTTTTCCTCAAAATCTGTCTTATTCTTCTTTTTTTCATCCTTATCGTGAAGGATAATTTCATCTTTCTTGTTTTCCCGTTTTTTCTTTTTTTTGCGGGCCAGCTTTTCTTCAAGTTCCGCTACGAACTGTTTCTTGGTAGCTTCTCCGGTGCGCGTATCTTTTGTCTGTCGAACTTCCCTGATTGGTTCGCTGCGGGTGAGGTCCTTATTAATTTCCACCCGTTCCATCACAAAACGCTCCAGTTTTTAATGTTTATTAAATCGCAAAATTATCGCGGATCAAACCTTTAAGGCGGCTTACCGCTCGAGTATGGATTTGTGAAACCCTTGACTCAGAGATAAGCATGATTTCGCCAATTTCTTTAAGAGTGAGCTCTTCATAATAATAGAGGGATACAACTAATCGTTCCTGTTCGGTGAGCGCGCTTATGGATCTCATCAGAAACGATTTCAACTCGGTTTTTTCCATAACTTCCAGTACATCTACGGTGTCTTTGTTTTGTACTGTTTCAATTCTCGGTACCTGCCGATTATCGTCCTCGCGGCAGATCGTATCGTCGAGAGAGATTAAAGACGAAAAGCAAACGTCTTTTTGCGCGGAAAAAAGATCATGTAATGAGATGTCAAGTAATTTGGCAATTTCATTATTGGAAGCGCCCCTACCCAATTTGTTTTCCAGCTTGGTTGTGGCCCTGTCTATATTCCTGGCTTTTGACCTGGTTGACCTTGGCACCCAATCAAGCATGCGCAGCTCATCAAGAATCGCTCCTCTTATTCTTGGCACGGCGAATGTCTCGAATTTTACGCCCCGGCCGGGATCATAGTTATTAAACGCCTCAATCAACCCTATAACGCCAGTGTTTACGAGATCATTTAATTCTACCGATTTTGGAAAACCGGCCGCCATCCGACCGGCGACATTCTTTACCAGAGGTATGTAATTGTTGAGGAGTTTATCTCTTGTTTCGGTATCATTAGTTTCTTTATATTTTACCCACACTTCTAATGTTGTCATAATCTTTATCCCGCCTCTATTTTTGGTTATCCAGTAAATTATCGTCCCGAAAAACGGCAACTGGACAGTCTTTAGACATTGGGCTCCAACCTGTTTCAGGATGTAACGCATTAAGCCTATGCAATTTAATATTTTTTACAAAATCGATTGATTGCCGGAAATTTCGCCCGACAAAGAATTCTTCGCGCTCGTTTTCTGTCCAGCGATAAGTAAACCCTACGTCGGAAAGCATTAATTTTAAAAACTTTCCGGTGAGCGCGTCAAACCTGTTTTTTAGCGATTGAGCATGCTCCGGACTGTCAACAAATGAAAACGCCGTACTTACTTTCGATCCAATCTCCTCCCCAAAAAGGGTTTTCAAAAGGCAATATGACGAAGCAACCGCCGACGCTTCGGGTTTAATCATCAGAATTATTTCCTCACACATTCCGGCCGCAAGCAGAGCTAAAGGATGCGCGCCCGATGGCGGGTCTATGATGAGAAGCTCATAATGCGACGCTAACTCGTAAACACATTTTGAAAGATGCTCGATTTCGAGTTTTCCAAATTCGAAAATTTCCGGAGGAGCACATGTGAAAATATCATAACCACCGCTGCATTGTGTTGTAAGTTCGCCAAAATGGGATTCTCTTGAAAAGATATCCTGAAAATCAGGTGATTCGCCTTTGTTGATGTTCAACCCGCCCCAGCCAAAGCAGAAATCCATAAACAAAGTCTTCAACCCGTTGCGAGCCTGGGCCGCGGCGATTCCCATTCCGGCCGATGTCCTTCCTGATCCTCCGGAGCCCGAAAGTAATGTCAAACCCAATGCGTTCGATTGATTATTCATGGTCTCGATGTTACTCCGTTAGCTGGACCTTATTATCGCAGCCGATAGGTTTTATTGCGGAGACAAAAGCACTCGGATCGAAAATGCCAAATTGTCCGGGCAGTTCTCGCGACGAGCTTTCGAAAGAAAACCTCAAACCCAATTGGGCCGCCGCGCCGATAACTCCGCCACGATTCCGGCTTTGATCGGATTTTGTGATAAGCAGTTTATCCACGGATATAATCGGGCAGTTTTGCGCCAAATTATGAAGATCTGCCGCTGAAATATCCGCGGGAACTACAAGATGAACCTCATGCGGATTTGACGCGGCTATCAAGGTTGAAAGTTCGTCCATATCCTGCATGGTTGAAACACCGCTCGTATCGATAATAACCAGCCCGTCTTTAAATGTTTTCATAAGAACTGTTAATTCTTCCGGCGATGACGCCGACGCGAATGAACAACCGATAACATTAGCCAGAGACGCGAGTTGTTCTTTTGAATCGGCCCTGAATGTATCGGTGGATACCAGAGAAACAGCAATGTTTTCTTCAAGGCTGTATTTGAAAGCCAAGCGGGCGGCAGCGGATGATTTTCCGCTTCCGGTAGGCCCTATAAGCATGATAACAGTTGGGCCGCTATCAACCATTTTGATCGGTTCGCCCGGATTTAGCAATGCGGACAGCCTATCTGAAAGGTGTTCCCATACGGCGTCAATATTTTCAGAGTTTAATCTTAATTGAGAAATGTTTTTGACTGATTCAATCGCTACATCTTCGGGAAGGTGGGAGCCCACTAACATGCGGATTAACGCAAGAACAACACCTTTCGGCTGTCCGAAAACAGTCTCATCGTTCTGTTTGCGAATAAGAGATATTTCCTGTCTTATTTCACCAAGTGACTTTTCATACAATTTTAAAAGAGGTTCTATTTCATTCCGGTCTTTAATGCTGTGAATTAAATTTCTATTTATTTCACCTGTCTCTTTCTTAATTTCCGCCAAAATCTCGCTGGGCAGTGGGCGGTCCTCCAGATTGCTGAATGGGGCTTCATCATCTGTTTCCAAAGGTTTCGGAATTTTCAAGTCCTCAGTCTTCAACCAATTTTCAGGTTTGGCAACAGCCTTGCTTTGCCCTGCGCCATTTCCTGCGGCCTTTTGGGGAGCGCTTTCAACGCCGGACTTAATTCGGTTTATCCTGTTATTTAACTTTTCATCGCGGATGCTCTTTTGAGCCGCTGTCTCGGTTTTAAACCTCTTTGTTTTTACGGCCTTATTGTCAATAGCGGCCGTTACTTCCACGACTTTCGCGTTTGCGCCCGCAGTACCTTTATTGTTAAAGCGGGTTTTCAAAATCACCGCTTCATCCCCGAAATCCTTTTTGATTTTTGTGAGGGCCTCGGGAAGGCTATTCGCCACAAATTTTTTAATCACCATTTGTTAACCTCACTGTTTTTATGCTTTCAATCTCTACATCCGGCATTAACTCATTGAAGGAAATGACTATTACTTTCGGCAACGCCGCCGAAATTAACCGCCTGAACGCCAATCTTATATTCGGACTTGTCAGAATGACTTGGCTGTATCCGGCTATAGCCATCTCCTGCGTTATTTCTGCAACTTCGTTTATAATATTCTGGGCTATCTCGGGCGGTAAGACCGCAAGGATACCCTGCTTTGAGCTCTGAATCGAATCGGCAATCAGTTTCTCAAGGTCAGCATCAAGAGTCGCCAATTTCATGCCTCCGTCATCGTCCAGACACAATGTCGTAATCGTTCGCGCGAGGCCCTGTCGCACATATTCGGAGAGGATATCGGGTTCTTTTATATTGGGCGCGTAATCCGCGAGTGTTTCGAGTATCGTCGGAAGGTCTTTAATTGGTACTTTTTCAGTAAGCAGGTTTTGCAGCACATGCTGGACCTGGCCGACATTCAAAAGATTGGGAATTAGCTCATCCACAAGAGCCTCGTGGTCTGTTTTGACGTTATCGATAAGTTTGGAAACCTCTTGCCGCGTAATTAATTCCGCGGCATGCGACCTAATGATCTCCGTAAGATGAGTTGCCAGCACAGCAGTCGGTTCTACCACCGTATAACCTCGTTTTTCCGCAATGGACCTCTGGTTTTCCTCGATCCAAACCGCGGGCAGGCCGAAAGCAGGCTCTACGGCCTCCATGCCTGCTATGGGGTTTGTGATAGTTCCCGGGTTTATGGCAAGAAGCTGTCCGGGATATAGACCTGATGATGATATTGCGAGGCCTCGTATTTTTACCTGGTATTGGTTCGGCTTCAGGCTTACGTTATCTCTGATCCTTACCGGAGGAACGATTATTCCCATCTCGCCGGCCATTTGACGTCTGATTATCGTTATTCTGTCTAACAGATCATTTCCGCCGGATGAGTTGACTAATGGTATCAAACCATAGCCTATTTCAACTTCGAGCGTATCGACCTTAAGATAATCCTCAATCTTCTCCTCCGGTTCGGCGGTTTCTTCCGATGGAGTATCTTCTGAATCTTCTTCGGCTTTTTGAGTTTTCATTGCAGAAAATGCAGCCGCGGCAACAATGCCTCCAAGAACCATAAACGGCAAAGTCGGCAGACCCGGAACCAGCCCGAAACCAAAAACCAGCACTGCCGATATTAATATCGCTTTAGGATGAGACATAATCTGTTTGGTTAGGTCTTTGCCCAAGTTTGTATCAGACGATGTGCGCGTTACGATAATACCGGCTGATGTCGCTATTATTAGCGCGGGGATCTGAGTTACAAGGCCATCACCGACTGTAAGTATCGTATATGTTTTTAACGCTTCGCTAATGGGCATTCCCATCTGCAGCGCGCCAATTACTATTCCCGCGATTACGTTAATGATAGTTATTAATATGCCGGCTATGGCATCGCCCCGCACAAACTTGGAAGCGCCGTCCATCGCTCCGTGAAAATCGGCTTCCATGGATATTTTTTCCCTGCGGATGCGAGCTTCACTTTCGGAGATGAGACCGGCGTTTAAGTCGGCGTCGATAGCCATCTGCTTGCCCGGCATGGCGTCAAGGGTAAACCGGGCCGCTACCTCAGCGATCCTTCCGGCGCCCTTTGTGATAACTACAAATTGGATAATGACCAGGATCGCGAATACTATAAAACCAACGACATAATTGCCGGCAACAACGAAATTGCCAAACGATTCAATTACCTCGCCCGCATAAGCCGTGCCAAGTATAAGCCTTGTTGACGCGACGTTTAGCGACAGCCTGAAAAGCGTCAAAACCAATAGCAGGCCAGGAAAAACCGATAGTTCCAGCGGCCGAGTTATATACATTGTAACAAGCAATACAACCAGAGAAAGAGTAATATTAAAAGCCAGCAGGAAATCGAGTACGGTCGGAGGCAACGGAAGCACCAAAATACCGATGATACAAACGATCATCAATGCGAGAACTATATCCGAATGCCGGGTAATCTTTACCAGAAACGGCTGTTTTTCCGCCATCGCATTATTAAGGGTTGCCATTAGATTTTACCCTTCATTTTATAGACATGCGCAAGAACTTCGGCGACCGCCTTGTATAGTTTGGCAGGTATCATCATGCCGATGTCAGCGATTTCAAATAATGCCCTGGCGAGCGGCTTGTTTTCAATAACAGGGATGTCGAATTTCGCCGCGATTTCTTTTATTTTCTCAGCGATGAGCCTTTCGCCCTTGGCCACTACGGTAGGAGCGGAATCTTTTTCCATATCATATCGTAAAGCGACCGCGATACGGGTCGGGTTCGTAAGGACGACATCGGCCGTTTCAACTTCCTTGATCATGCGTTTTTGCGCCATTTCGCGCTGGATCCTCTTTACCCGCGCTTTAATCTGGGGATCGCCTTCATGTTCCTTGAATTCCTCTTTGACTTCCTGTTTTGTCATTTTAAGGCTCTTTGTATGGTCGTATTTCTGGAACGCGAAATCGAGCGCCGCCAAAAACAACAGCGCCAAGGCAACTCGCAGCCCAAGCTTAAAAGCCACGCCAGCGCAAAGTTTTATAATTGTTTCAACCGTCATATCGGGAAGAATAAAAATGTTACCCAGTTCGGCTTTTATTGTATAATATGCAATTGTTCCAACTATAATTAATTTAAAGATGTTTTTGGCTAATTCAACCGCAGATTTTTGGGAGAATATTTTCTTGATACCCTTGATAACATCAAGCTTCTCCCCTTTTGGCGTTATGGACTCGACAGAGATATTAGCGCCTACCTGGACGAAGTTTACGGCAATTCCCGCAAAAATAATCACAGCCATCATTGGTAAAACTGTCCAGACGACCCTAAGGCCGTTCTCCACGAAAACATCTCTTGCGGATGAAATGGTAAGATTGACATTCGGTATAAGCTCAAAATTGGAAGTAAACGCACCGGTAATATGTTGAAGCATCCAGCTTGAAAACATGAAAAGCGACAACAATCCAAAACCGAGAATAGCAACGGAGTTAAGCTCGGCAGATTTGGCAACCTGCCCCTTTTGGCGGGCGTCCCGTTTTTTCTTATCAGTTGGTTGTTCGGTTTTTTCCTGGAATGATGAATCAGCCAACTATATCCTCCCGGAAAGAGCAATCATTAGTTTTGTCAAATCAGTGTCCATGTGATTCATAAGCCTGATAAGGAGATAGCTGATAAACGGAAACGATACGGCCAGGATCAAGAATCCCGCGCTGATCTTAATTGGAAATCCGACTATGAATATATTCATTTGCGGTACGGTGCGGGCAATGATGCCCAAAGCGACGTCAGTAAGAAACAAGGTTACGATAACAGGCGAACCCAATTTGACCGCTATCAGGAATATATCGACGCAAGACCTGATTAGCAGGTTCGCGCTTGCTTCGGTAAAAACCATTTTTCCGATAGCAACGACATTGAAACTCCCAACGACGGCGTTGATTAGAATGTGATGGCCGTCGATAGCCAGGAAAATTAAAATAGCCAGAATAAATTTGAATTGTCCTATTATGGATACCTGTTGTCCGCTTGAGGGATCTATAACCTGGGCAATCATAAACCCCATTTGAAATCCCATCAAATGGCCAGCCATCTGGACTCCCATGAACAGGATTTTCGATACAAAGCCCAAGAGAAGCCCCATAGACACTTCCTTGACTGCTATGATGAAAATCTCACCAAGCCCAGCGGATAATCCTATTTCCGGAGCGGGAACAATTGGGACAAGTATTAGCGATATAATACTTATGAAACCGATTTTTACCGTTTTAGGAATATTCTTATGGCCAAAAAGAGGCGCGACTGTCATTATTCCCCCTACCCTGAGGAGAATAAAGAGAAAAGTCTCAAATTGAATTGTTTGAATTTCGAGTATCGGCATATTTTCAATTCCTTCCGACGCTCAATTAAAGCAATGCTTATGCCGTCATGCCGGTCAGTATAGAATGCGCGTATATTCTTGATTGTTAAGAGGTTATGGGTGTGAAGACTGTAACAAACTAAAAAAATAACTCCGAGGCCGGAAAATAATTCCCTGTAAGTGTAAAAAAAATGCCCTCTTAGCTAAGGCCGGGGATCATTTGAAAAAGACCGCCCGCGAAACTGACAATTGTGGTAATCATCCACGGCAAAAAAATAACCAGCGCAATTGCGACAGCTACAATTTTGGGTATAAAAGTGAGTGTCATTTCCTGTATTTGTGTGACGGCCTGCAAGATAGAAATCGATAAGCCGACAACAAGCGCAAGACACAGCATTGGCGCCGAAACTAATAAAACCGTATAGATTGATTCTCTTGCAATATCTACAATATATTGAGTTTCCATTTTCTAAATTCCCATAAGACCAAATAAACTAATGAAAGCCCATCACGACAGATTTGATAATCAAATACCATCCGTCAACGAGAACAAAAAGCAATATTTTAAAAGGCAATGACACCATAATCGGCGGAAGCATGAGCATGCCCATAGACATTAATACCGAAGCGACAACCATATCTATGACAAGAAACGGGATGTATAGCAGAAAGCCGATCTGAAAAGCTATCCTCATTTCCGAGATTACAAAGCCCGGTATGATTAAATGCGTTGGCAGCTCCTTAGGCGATTCCGGCTGAGGAATATTCGCGAGAGAGACAAAAAGCGCCAGGTCTTTTTCCCTTGTTTGCCTTAACATAAACTCTCTTAGCGGCTCCATTCCGGCGTTGAATGCCTCGCTTTGATTTATATCACCCGCGAGATAAGGCTGTAATGCGTTATTGTTAATCTGCTCAATTGCCGGCGCCATAATAAACACGGTTAGAACCAGTGCCAATCCGATTAAAAGCTGGTTGGGCGGCATTTGATGGGTCCCAACCGCTTGGCGCAAAAATGAAAATACAATTATTATTCTAACAAATGATGTTAATAAAATTATTACAGCAGGGGCAAGCGATAAGACGGTAAGCAGAAGAAGGATCTGCAAAGCGACCGACATGTCCTCGGCTTTATCTGATTGGTCAAACCCTATCGAGATTTTTGGAATTCCCTGCGCCGAAGCGCTTTCGGGAACGGCCATAATCACTATGGCGCATAAAACAAATAGCAATAGAAAGTTTTTCACTGCTTTATCAGACCTTTAAAAATGGCGGCGAATTTCGAACCGGCCGGGCCTGCCGGATTTTTTTTTGTATTTTTAAAATATTCGGCTTCGCTGCCGCTTAATTCCCTTATCATATTAATATTGTTTTCCGTAGCGCCGAGGACTGCGTATCGTTCTCCGATTTTCACAAGATAAAGCGCCTGCTTGGGCGATAAAAATGTCCTCCCGATAATTTTAATAGTATCTCCGACTGTCCCGCCGCCTGCCGCGCGAGTATTTACTTTTTTAATTAAAAAAGTCGAAAGATAAATCAGGCCGACTATCAGAACCATAGAAAGCAGCAGCTTGAATATAATACCGATCAGAGAGGGGGAATAATCCAATTGGGGCAGGCTTGTCAGGCTGTCAATATCCGCGGTCTGAGCGAAACATGCCGAGCATAACGCTATCAGCAATCCTGATACTTTAGCCGGTAAACTCGGCACTATACAAGGCCTTTCAAACGTTCTTCTGGGGAAACCATGCTGGTTATTCTTACGCCGAAATTCTCGTCCACAACTACAACTTCGCCCCTGGCAATCAGCTTATCATTGACCAAAAGATCAACCGGTTCTCCGGCAAGGCGGTTTAATTCTACAACAGAGCCGGGGCCGAGATTAAGTATATCTTGGATTGGCATCGAAGTTCTTCCAAGTTCGATTGCGACGGGAAGGGTTACATCCAGAAGTATATCTATATTTTGTTCTTCCCCGCTCTTCTCAATGCCGCTAAAGTCTTCAAACTTCTTCGGCTTTACAATATTGATATTATCGTCCGCTGATTGCTGCAGGCCGGCATTGTCCGGTTCCGGACGCGATTCGGGCGCCGATGCCTCTCCATTCAAGGCGGTCTCAAGTTCATCTTGAGACAATTCAATCGCCGCATCTCCAGACGAACTTTTCTCTTCGCTTGGAGCGCCGTTTACCGAATTAAACGCGGCGTCTATTTCATCCTGGGACAGATCGCCCGAATCATCTTTAGAGGCTTCAGTTTTAGTATCTTCGCTTGATGGTTCGCTCGCCTCAGAAGTCTTTACATCTTCGGGCGAATCAGATGCTGGGCTTTCCATTGAAGGCTCTTTTATATTGTCGGCGGTTGAATCATCTGTAGATTCCGGATCGGGCGTTTTTTCCTCGCTGCTATTTTCATCAGCAGGATTATCCGGCGCCGGGCCGTTCTCTTCAGGATTGCTTTCATTCAGTTCTTCATCCGGCATAGTACTCCCCTTTAGATTATATTAGTTATTTTCACAGCTTTATTTCTTCCCATGATGCCCGGCCTGCCCACAAATTTCTTGCTATCTCCGATGAATATTACGCTATCATCGCTCTCGCTCTCGTCCAAACGGACTACATCGCCCGGTTTTAAGCCAATAAAGTCTTTAAGGGTAAGCGTTGTGTTTCCCAGAAAAGCCGTGATTTTCGTCTTGACCTCAGAGATGCTTTTAGTATTAGATTCAAATCGGTTGCCTTCATCGCTTCTTTTTTTTGCCTCGATCCAATGTTGAGCGGAAAGCTTTTCCATTATTGGTTCCAATGTGAGATATGGATAGCATAAAGTTATTAATCCTGAAGACGAAAGCATCTTAATTTGAAGCGAGACTACAATCACTGTTTCGCCGGGCGGCACAATTTGAATGAATTGCGGGTTGCTCTCAAAGGCGGATTGTTTGAATTCAAGCTTATCTACATGTTCCCATGATTTTCCCAATCCTTGAAATGCTCTGGCAATAATTTTCGACATTATCGATCTTTCAATTCCCGTCAATTCTCGCTCCGTCGTCAGGGCCTTACCCTTGCCCCCGAACATCCTGTCAACAAATGAAAACGCTACCGACGGATTGAAATCGAGGATTCCCGCGCCCTCTATGGGGCTAAGGGCAAAAACATAAGTACATGACGGGGTCGCGAGAGACATAACGAACTCAGAATAGGTAATCTGATCTACAGAGATCAGGTCCACGTCCACCACTGAGCGGGTGAAGCCGGAAAGGGCGGAACCGAATTGATTGGCAAAATTATCGTGTAATGATTCCAACGACCTTAGCTGATCCTTCGATACTCTATTCGGATGTTTAAAATCGTATAGGACAGCTTTGCGCCCGCTTTCAACATGTCTTGATTGAACCGCGGCCGCAACCGGAGCAGCCGATTCCTCTTCTACTTCGACGTTACTGAGCAGAGCATCAATTTCGTCTTGTGATAATACCTGTGCCATAATTACTGCAGCAAATAATCTACAAAATAAACCTTGTAGATTGTATCCGGCGCCATTTCGTGATTAAGGGTTGACATAATTTCTGTTCTGAGCGAATCCTTCCCTTCGATTGAGCTTAATTGCTCAATTGTTTTCGCGGTTAGAATCTTGATTAGTAAATCTCGGACCACCCGCGTCCTCTTATCAGAACCACCTGATGATTCTGTTGCCGAGCCGTGGCCGCCCCCTCCTGAAGATTCCTCCTGATCTTCTTCTGACAAAATTGCTTTGGCATAATCAAACCCTATGGATGCCGAAAGATATCTCTTGCCTTTGGTTCCGGCGGGATTGACTACAAGGTCTTCAATCATAAACCATTCTGCGGGTTCTCTTTCAATTTCAATTACCTGTTCCTCAATTTTAGCGGTTTCATTGCTTAAGAGAGGCACCAGATATAGTTTGACAAAGAAAAACGCTCCAACGGCCATAATAATCTGACTTGCTACTACGATTATTATGGTCTGCATCAGGCCTCCTGATTTGGCCTTCTTAGGAGCCGCTTCGGAAGATTCCTCTTCCTCCAAAGGCTCTTTTATTTCTTCTACCGCTTCAGGCGGGGCTGTTTCAGGCATTGCTCACCAGTCCTTCTTTGACCCATTTGACAGCATTTCTCTGAGACTTTTTCCCAAAATTCTGCGGACTTTGAAAAATCATGCTGCAGTTTATCGCAAGTCCGTTTTTGCCTAATCGGGTCATGTTTATCAGTTCAACTTTCCAAAGTTACGGTCAGGGGAGAATTCTTCTCCCCTGATCCATTATTTCATTAACTCTTCAAATTAACGAGTTCGTTTAACATCTGGTCCGATGTGGTTATAACTCGAGCGTTGGCCTGGAAGCCGCGTTGAGATACTATCATGCTCGTGAATTCCTGTGCCAGGTCAACATTGGAAATTTCAAGCGCTCCGGAAGTAATAGTCGAAGCCGTTGTTTCTCCGGGAATGCTCATTATCGCGGAGCCCGTATTTGCAGTTTCCCTGTAAATACTTTGGCCCGCTTTCAATAAGCCTCCGGAATTGTTGAATTCCGCCATATAGATCTGGGCCAATGTTCTGGAGACTCCATTAGTGAATATTCCGGTAATCAACCCTGAAGTGTCTATGCTTATATTTGAAAGAATACCCATGCCGTATCCATCCTGCGATCTGGCGGCTGCTGTCGCGACCGAAGCGAAACCTGTCAAACCATCAAAAAGCCCCGCCGTTCCAGCCAAAAGGTCGATATCTAAATCGTCAGCGCCGTTATTGGGATCAATGTTCAGGCTTGACGCTCCGCTATCATAAGTAAACGAGGCAAGCGAGCCATTTGAGTTGAAATTCACAACGCCAGTTCCGCCCGAGCGGACTGTTTCGCCACCAGATAATGACGCCTCCCAGAACCATTGATTTGGAAGCCATGATTTCGTATAAGTTATGGAAAGATTATGTTTCCCTCCCTGCGAGTCATAGACTGTTATAGACGTAGCGTGCTGAGTTTCGGCCGTATCAATTGTTACTATTGAAGAAACTTCAGGTCCGGCGCCATCAGGATCGCCAACAAGACCGCCGGTGCCTGTTTGAATTGTTACTCCCCCGCCGCCTAAACCTGAAAAACCTGTTACAATGCCGGTGTTTGAATCAAATTCTAACGTCAAAGCTTCTGCTGCCAGCGCTGTTTGGTCTGTGGGAGTAAAAACATCTGATGCCTGCAATGTTGACGCGGCCCCATTATTAACATTGAAAGTCCCCGCGCCGAAAACCTGCGCGCTTATATCGGAAGTACCTGAATCCTCAAAATCAATATTATACGCTGTAGAAGCGCCCGCATAATCACGCTTAATATTAATTTCACCGTTTAGCAAAGATGCCGTCACGCCCGGAGCGCCGGCGTTAATTGCCGAAATTAATTCACCAACTGACGACCCTGTAGTCAATGTTGGAAAGGTTATCCACGTACCGCCATCAACCGACATCCTGAAACCGGAAACATCTGTTACTCCAATGTCAGAAAGCTTACTATTGGCGGTCAAAGTCAGAGTGGCGTTTACAGTAGGAGGAGAAGTTCCATCGCCGGATATGGCGCCATCATCAGTCCAGTTTAGGGGGCCGGGAGCCGCATAGGCGTTATCATAGATTTTTCCGCCAAGGGTCCCGCCGTAGGTTCCGCCTGCCTGACGCCTGTATATCTGAATAGAAGCAACATCGGGGTCCGCGTAATTGATTGTTAGATCCACAGAACCGTTCGCGAGCACGCCATTTACCGTAATCTCGGCTCCGGTTGATTGCCCTAGCGAGTTCACCGCTATAACAGTATAAACATAGTTGTCTGCCGGCAAGGTCCCCGAGCCCGCTCCCCCTACGACTGTGCCGACATCGCCGGCTACAACATCATCAAGGGTATTAATATGCGCGCCCGAAAGCTCCGAGTACTGTGCATTAGTTCCTGAAATGGTAACTACATGCTGTCCGCCGGAACCGTTTGTAGCGTCTCCGGAGACTGAAATAATATTAGAGTTGCCTGCAGAAACCAGGGTTGCTTCGGAATCAGTAGCGGCAGAGTCAAGGTTCATTCCCATTTCGATTTCGGATGTCTCACGGGCGGGATCTTGCTGGCCAAAGGGCATTACGATATTTCCAATAGGCGAACTGGCCAGTATGCTTCCGTTAACGTCTGCCATTTTACCCTGCAAAACATATCCTGTAGATAAGCCTACCATATTTGACTCGGCATCAAAACCAAAAGCGCCGGACCGTGTGTAGTAGTTTTGTCGTCCATCAGAAACAACGAAAAATCCTGAACCTTGAATACCAAGATCTGTTACCTGCCCGGTAGTTTCCAATCCCCCCTGAAGAAAAAGGTTATCGATTGTAGCGACGCTCATTCCCAGCCCGAGCTGAATCGGGTTAGTCCCGCCCTTTGTGCTTGAAGGCCTGCTTGCGCCCCTCATAGTCTGCACAAGAGCTTCCTGGAATGTCGCGCGTCCGACTTTATATCCAATAGTATTGACGTTAGCGATGTTATCGCCGACAACATTCATTCTGACCTGATGATTTTTCAGGCCTGAGACGCCGGCAAAAAGTGATGCCATCATAATAAATTCCCTCCAAACCGCTCAAATTTGGCATGAACGGTATTTCGCGCCATTCGGGCGCGGGTAATGGCTTCCCCTATGGGGGTCCAGCCGTTTAAATTATCCAAGTATTGTGCTATCAATTTTTGTAAAAACTCCGTCTTTCATGCTCTGAGTATTGCATGCGGTGATAACCGTCCTGTTTTTTACGGAAACCACAAACGCCAATTCATCCAAAAGCACCAAAGAATCCCGGGAACCCTTCTGTTGGGCGACATCTATAGCGTTTTCAAGACGCTGGGCTGTTTCGCCTGTTATCTCAACACCCCTGCCGGCCAATCTTTCAATGGCATGTCCGGAAAATTTCAGGCTCGCGATGTTTTTCAAGGAATTATCAAGCTGTTTTACAAAATCTTTATTTTGTACCTTAGCCTTGGCCGGAGTTTTACCGACCTCTGCCCTTTGCTTGATTTGATCGACTCTCACGCCGCCGATCCGATAGTTTTCCATTACCACCTCCTTAAAAGACTTCTAATTATTATTTTTAATTCCAATATGGACTGCCTTCTTCATCGGAACCGCCGCCTTCAGAACTGCTCGGCAAATTAACCTCAAGAATGTCTGACATATCTATCAGCTGCCCGTTAATAACCAAATATCCTCGACCATTCTCATAACGAACGGAGTCTACAACACCGACTATCCGGGTACTTACATCAATGTTTTCATCCGCGGAGTTTTTGGCTTCGACCTCAAATGTATAATCTCCCCCTGCGATTTTCGAACCGGAATCGTCCTTTCCATCCCAGCCAACTGAGTTTTTGCCTTCTTCAAGGTTTTGGACTGTTATCGTTCTGACCAATGTTCCTGACTCATCATAAATTTTCACCTTGACATCTTTGGCATCCGCGGCAAGATTAAAATGCACGGTTTCATCGTCCTCATAGGTGTGATGTAAGCTATTGCCTTCAGCGACAATCTCTTTACCTATAATTGTAGTCGCCATAGTATTTGCAATGGTCTGGCTCAAGACGTAATCAAGTTCCGTCGAATTGCCCAGCGAAGTGTTGATACTTGAAAGCTGTTCAAGAGACGAAAACTGGGCGAGTTGCGCTATAAAATTCGAATCCTTCATTGGTTCCATTGGATCTTGATAACGCAACTGCGTAACCAGCAGATTTAGAAAGTCATTCTTTCCCAGTTCTGATTTGCCCCTCCCAGTAACGGTTCCATTGAGAGTAGGGATATTTCCTAAGGTTGGAATGCTGGACATATTTAGCTCCCCTTATGCTTTAAGGTCTACCCAACCGTTTTGAACTGATTGGGGCCTATCTTTTTCAATCGATCCTATATCTTCATCCGGCATATTTATTTCATCCGGCGGCGATTCTTTTTCAGAGAATTGAAATTGCTTATTGTCATAGTCATCTGTTGATCCCGAAAAAAATTGTCGATCCTGTCCAAAAGCCATTGGTTCTTTATTTTCATCAACAAGAAGATTGATATTATTAATTTTCAGATTTCTCTCTTCAAGGCTTGCTTTCAATTCCGGCAAAAGCGCCGAAACTACTTCGCCGGCCTTTCTGGTTTCAACATTGAAATCGACTAATAGCTTGCCCGCATTCCATGTTAGCTTAATGCGCATATCCCCCAGATTTTCGGGATGAAGCCTCATTTTAACAGTTGTCCGGCCCATCTTTGAGGTTTTTAGAATATTAGATTTTATCTCTTCGATGTTTTCAATTGCTCTTGCCATGGAAATGGCCGTTTCGGGCAGCTTTGACTCTGCCGTTATAGTGTTATTTGGGTTAGCTGCCGTAAGCTCGCTTGATATCTTTACCCCATCTTTGCTTAAGGGCATATTTTCAGAAACAGGTTCGGAGCCGGCAGAAATTTTGGATAACGCGGAGGAATTATCCTTTGCATTGGTTTTACTTTCGCCGGCCCCGGCCTTTTGCTTTTCGCTAAGAGTCTTCGTAATTACTTTATCATTATTATTGCGTCTTGCGTTATTATTTTCCTTTAAAGAATTTTTATTATTACTATTCAGGAAATAGTCTGCTGTCTTTTTATTCATTTGAAAAATGGCGCCAAAATCAAGCTTGGGCTCCGCCGCGTTTCCATTATTTTGGATTATCTTATTGAAATTGGAATGGCCTGTTATCGATTGGCCTTTATCAATATTAAATATTTGGTTATTGAATTCCGCGGCCTGGACAGATTTAATACTTTTTAAGCCCGTATTTGCCGGTTCAATTTTTGAAATGTTTTTTCCTGTTATGGTTCTGATACCTTCGGTAAGTCCTGAATCTTTTGCTGAGCCGTTTTCAAACAAATTCCTTAGATCAAATTTAAATGACGACTTAACGCCGCTATTCTTGGGCAAGACAGGCAGAGCTTTATCAATTTCTCCCTCTATTTCAGGAAGAATCTCCACATCCAAACGAATTGGCTCGGGATATTCGCTGACAAGTTGAATGAGAGTCGATATTTCAACTTGATGAGGAATTCCCGCTGAAATAGGATTGGAAATTGTCGCTTGGGCCATTCGATTATTCATCGTGGCCTCAGTCGCGAGAAGATCCGCCGGTTTGAAGGATATTTTGTAGATGGCGGAGTTATTATCGAGGGGTCGAGCTAAACTCTGTTTTATTTCCGCAAGGTTGCCATTAAATGACCATCCCGCCTTTCTATTAACTTGCGGCGCCAAAAGACCATCCGTAATTTGGGAGCTTATCTCGGGTGGAATTTCAAGCGTTACCGTATTTTTACTTTTTGATATGCAGAGTTTTAAAACCTCAGAACTTAGATCGATTTTTTCTTTAAGCTCTATTTCAGATTCTTTGCTTTCAATAAAATCAACAGCCGTTGAACTATTATTATTCGGTAAATCCGTAATGTTTTCAGGTTTTGCGCCTCTTAGAGATTGAAGAACCGACTCAAATGGCAAAGTTCCCGCAGTCTGCTTATTTTCCTTTTGGGGTTTGTCAATCCCTGCCTCGTTAAGGAAAAATCCAGCCATTTGGCCTACATTTTGAAAGAAATGGCCCATTATTTTTTCCCCAATAACATTGCCGAGATTGATGCCGCCCTGTCAGGAGGAAGCATTTCAAGTATTCTGCTTGCCTTTTGGTTTTTCATTCTTGGCAATATTGCGACTATTGCCGAGTCATCAAGATCGATCATAATATTGGCCAATTGTGCCGGGTTCATATCATTATAAATTTTGGCGAGATTATACAGGCTGGCGTCCTCCATTTTCTTTTTTTCGTCTAATAGAATTTTTATCTCATCACGTAACTGGGTCAGTTCGGTTTTTTCCGTATTAATATTCCTCAATTCAATTGCAACTGAGTCTTGAACTGTCTTCAGGCGGCTTTTCATGTCCGCATTCAGAGAATCCGTCTCGGCTTTAACCGTTTGAAAAATTTCCATAGGATTTGTCTCAAGATGACCGGTAATCGCAAGCTTTACAGCGTCAACAGGTTGCAAACCCAAAATAAAGCTGAAAAGTATTGAGTAACCAATGAATCCAGTCAATGTAAGTGCCCCTAGTCCTATCATTTTAAACATATCTCCTACAATCTCCCGCATTGTTAAAAGCAACATGTATGCCGAAAGATTCAAATAACTAAAGGGGGGCGTAAATCGTTATTTGCCAATTGGTTTTCGGAGCTGATCTTTTGATTACTGATTATAACTTTTTTCGGCAAGGGGTAATATTTTCATTTTGGCAGGCATTTTTTTCCTTCATCTCTTGATTTTTGAAAAATCTTTGCTATAATTCAAATGTCTGCTTCTTGAGTGACTGCAAAAACCGCCGTTATCTCATCGGGCGGGAAAGGAGCAAAGATAATTCCGGGGAATTCATAAGGTTGCCAGATTAAGAATTTAAGAACTCTATACGAATTGTGTCATTCGGAAATTTCGATTTAAATCAAAATATCTTTCATTCGGGAAAGGGAAATGTGATGAGTAAGACAAAATTATTATTAATTACAATTCTAATGTGCTGTTTGGCGATATCAAATGGATTTGCCGCGACGATTGCCCCGTTTTTGCAATCACGTCTTGATGTCTTATCGGAAAATGAGACTGTTCATGCTATAGCCTATATTAGAGAGCAAGCTGATTTGCTCAAATTAGATACGGAACTAAAGGCAAATAATGCAACACTGGCAGAAAGAAATAGGAGGGTTGTGCTTGAGCTACAGAAAACAGCGACACGCACGCAACCAGAAATTATCGATTACTTAGACAACCTCTTGAATCAAGGCATAATAGTAAAGTATGAAATGTTCTGGATCGCTAATATGTTCAGTATAGAAGCCAATACACAAGGAATTCTGGCCGCCGCAAGTCGGGAAGATATAGCCGAACTTTTTTATAACTATGAGATCGAAAATATTGAGCCTGTAAAAAAAGGAAACGAGGGGAACCTAATTGCAAGCAGGGAGATCGGACTGGATCGGATCAACGCTCCCGCAGTTTGGGCGTTAGGCTGGACAGGAGCCGGAAGAGTCGTTATGAATATTGATACCGGAGTTGACGGCAATCATCCGGCCCTCGCTTCAAGATTCAGGGGCGATGTTGACGGGGACGGCGATGTTGACGAAAGCTGGTACGATCCTTACGATACGCATTGGATATTTCCTCAAGATGGCGGGTCCCACGGAACTCATACCATGGGAACAATTTGCGGCCGTTCCGCCGGTGGCGATACTATCGGCGTCGCAATTGAAGCGCAATGGATAGCCGCCGCGGCAATCGACAGAGGAGGAGGAATTCCACGCACAGTCGCGGACGCGATACTTGCTTTTCAATGGGCTGTTGATCCGGACGGCAATCCAAATACTCAAGATAACCCCGACGCCATCGGCAATTCCTGGGGCGTAACTACAAGCCATGGCTATCCTCCTTGCGATCAAACATTTTGGACGGTCATAGATAATGTCGAACTTGCGGGTTCAGTCGTAGTATTTTCTGCAGGAAACGAAGGTACATCGGGACTAAGGCGTCCGGCAGATCGCGGTACTACGCCCTATAATTGTTTTGCGGTTGGGGCTGTTGACGGCGCTAACCCATCTTTGCCAATAGCAAGCTTCTCATCGCGGGGGCCTTCCAATTGCGGGCCAAATGGCGAAACTGTTATAAAACCGGAGGTTGTAGCCCCGGGCGTAAGCGTGCGTTCGTCAATTCCGGGCGGCGGCTATACGACTATGAGCGGAACATCGATGGCCTCGCCCCATGTTACGGGATCGGTGGCAATATTAAGACAGGTCAACCCTAATCTTGATGTCGAAACGATAAAAGATATTTTAATGCAAACGGCGACAGACCTTGGTTCTGCTGGCGAGGACAACGATTACGGGCATGGAAATATTAATCTTTTGGATGCCGTTATTTTGGCGAGTACCGGATTTGGCTTTGTTGAAGGAAATATTACGGATGCCGGAAATTCTAATCCTCTTCCCGCAACAATCGAGCTTGTAGGTGAAAGCCGTTCTATGCAAGCAAATTCGTCCGGATATTATTTCATGTCAGCACCCGCCGATTCATTAGCGCGCACAATCAGGGCATCTTATTTTGGATACCTGCCTCAAGAACAACTTATCACAATCTCTCAAGACGATACCGTTTTTCAAGATTTCCAACTCTCCCCTGCCCCTTCGGCGGCCTTGCAGGGAACCGTAACCAGTCTTTCAGGCGATTCGATAGGTAATGCGGAGATAACAATTCTTAATACTCCAATTCTTCCGGAAACAACAGACGCTCAGGGATTTTATCAATTTCCCGCTGTTCCTTCCGGATCATCGTATCTTGTGCAAGCAAAGGCAATAGGATACAGCCAGGGATCGGATAGTATCTTTATACAATATGGGCAAACAAATGAATTAGATTTTTCCTTGCAGCCCGCTGAATCTTTTGAGGCTTCAAATGGGGGATTCAACGGTTCCGGCGAATGGGAATGGGGAACCGCAACTCAAGGGCCTTCTAACGCCTGGTCGGGTATCAGGCTCTGGGGAACCGATTTGGATAATGATTATAATAATGGTGTTGACGACCCTCTTTATAGCATTGATTATGTAATATCAAGTCCCATAGCCCGCCTGGAATTTTACCAGTGGTATGCTATTGAAAGCGGCTGGGATGGCGGCAATGTTTCAATCAGCACAAACGGCGGCTCGTCATGGACTCTACTTACTCCTGTGGGCAATTACCCGGATAATTCCGTTACCGGACTTGACAACGAACCTGGCTACACCGGATCATCGGATTGGGCCCTCGCGGTATTTGATATTTCCTCGTACTATGGCGAAACCGTACGGTTTAAATGGCGATTCGGCAGTGACGTTTCGGTTACGGATGCCGGCTGGTATATTGATGACGTAGTCGTAATAGGCTCAACACCTCCGGAACCTCCGGATATTTCTTACTCTCCACAATTCTTTAGCGTAAACACAGCGCCGGGAAACATAGAAACTCGTGATCTTGATATAGGCAACATCGGCAACGGCCCATTGGTTTTCTCTTTGGGCACAACTACCAATAATCTTTTGCTTGATAATGGGACGAAAATACCAGTAACCATTTCTTTCGGCGAGCGAAAACCGATCAAGTATTATAAGGAAGAAATATCCAAACAGGATTTGGAAATGGAACCGATTTACGCACCGGTAATAACGGGACAGGGCGGGCCGGACATATTTGGACATGAATGGATCGATTCCGATGAGCCAAGCGGTCCTCCGTTGACATGGGTTGATATTTCAGGCAGCGGCACTTCCGTGAATCTTAACGATGATGATTACAGCAGTCCAATCAATATAGGTTTCAGTTTTCCATTTTACGATAATAATTATACACAACTTTATATTTGCTCCAACGGCATGTTGACATTTGGCGCCGGTTCAACTGATTATTCCAACGATCCTATTCCGGGAGCGAACACGCCGGATAATTTCATCTCTGCCTGGTGGGATGATTTAAACCCCGCGGTTGGCGGCACAATCAGGTATTATCAGGATTCAGCTAATAACAGGTTTATAGTCAGCTATGATGGAATTCCCAATTGGAGCTACGGCGGCAACCTGAATTTTCAGGCTATACTTTACCCAGATGGAGATATTGAATTAAATTACGCAACGATGGATCCCGGAACTGATCAGTTAAATCTTTCAACAATAGGAATCGAAAACTCGAACGCATCGGACGGTCTTGGGATTGTTTACAATGCCGATTATATGCATAGCAACCTGAGCATTCGAATAAAAAGCGGAAGCTGGTTATCGGCAACACCAAATTCCGGTATTATTCCGCCGAACGATTCAACATCAGCTACAATTACTTTTGACGCTACCGATCTTCCCGAAGGAAATTATACAGGCAATATTGATCTCGATTCCAATGATCCCAGCACACCACAAATCGATATTGCGGTAACATTAAATGTCGGAACGGGAGGGACTGCGGAGATACTCCAAACGCCGTCCAGTATAACCGAAACCCTTGAAAGCGGCGGCTCAAAGGTCGATACGATTGAAGTTAAAAATACAGGTACTGCGATTTTGACCGTTGCATTCTCTGAAGCCGCATCATGGCTGAGTATTCCCACAGGACCTTTTGATATTGTTCCCGGCGATAGTTTGCTCATAGAAGCAACAATTAACGCTTCAGGACTTCTGGCGGGCGCTTATATTGACTCGATTATTACGGCAACTAATGATCCCGTTAATCCTACTATTGACTTGCCAGTTACGCTAAACGTGCTGGCGGCCGATATTGATGTTGCCAGCGATTCCATATCAGAAACTCTTACCGAAGGAAATCAGATAGTTGTTGATTTGACAATTAGAAATCAGGGCAGCGCGATACTGGATCTTCATCTGGAAGCGATAGAAAACACTATTCTTGGCAAGCTGGGTGATGATCAATGGCCACTTAATGGCGCAAAAAATAATCAACCATCAATTCTTTCTAATTCTGACAAGGATGCCAGCCCCGTTTTATTAAATGTTTGGTTGTTTATTAATCCGTCAGCGGATGCTATCCCTCCGGGAGATAGTTTGACAGCACAGGTGGCTCTTAACGCGGTTACATTGACGCCGGATACATATACAGGACAAATCAATCTTGCCTCTAACGACCCGGCCGATCCGCTTGTTGTTGTTCCGGTTACGCTGGAAATTATGGAAGCCGGAGGCGCTTGCGTCTATTTACCGGGTGATGTAAACGGAAGCGACAGTTACAATGGTCTCGATATCACATACAGCGTCGCATATTTTAAGGGGGGCGCTTCGCCGCTATTTGAATGCGAATGCACGCCGGGCAATACGTGGTATGTTTCCGGCGATGTCAATAATAGCTGCAGCTTCAACGGACTTGATGTAACCTACGGCGTATCCTATTTTAAAGGAGGGGCTGCGCCCGTTCCGTGCCAGGATTGTCCGCCGGGCGTTTTGATTGCTATTGAGAACAGAACGAAAGAGAAACCTGCTCAGCTTGAAAAACGTTAATTGGGAAGGCTAAAATGCTTTTTTCTGCACAATAGAACTCAATGATTTATTTTTGTTAATGCCGATAATTGAAAAGAAAAGAGAAAAGAACATGATGAGAAAAGCAATCTTCTCCGTTGGGACAATATTCCTGCTTTCGGCAATAGCATATTCGATGCCCCCGCACCAGCGGGTATTGGATATGATCAAAGCCGAGGCGATTAAATTGCCTATCTTTATAAAAGATCCGACTTTTTTCAAGATTAAGGGAATTAATCAGGGCCTTCCACAAAAACCAGCCCTCTTAGACAACCCAAGCGGCCCAATAAACGTGCTTGCCATCCTTGTCGAGTTTTCTGACAACGCCAATCAGGTTTCCGGAACTTATTTTGACAATCTTATTTATGGGAATTCGGGAAACACGGTATGGAGCTTCTATGATGAAGTTTCTTACTATACATTGGATATAGTAACCGTTAACCTGCCGTCTTCGATAGGATGGAGGACAATGCCGCAAACATACGCATATTATGTTGGCGCTGATTACGGCTTTGGTAATTATCCTAATAACGCGCAAAGGCTGGCTGAGGATGCGGTTTACGCGGCGAACCCTTATGTAGATTTTTCACAATACGACAATGACAACGATGGAGTAGTCGACGCGATATATATAATACATGCCGGGCCGGGAGCGGAATGGACCGGTAATGTAAATGATATCTGGTCGCATGCCTGGTCGTGCTATAATGATCCGTATGTTGACGGCGTCTGGGTAAACGGATATTCTATGGAGCCGGAATACTGGGTAAATCCGAATGATATGACATGCGGAGTGTACGTTCACGAACTTGGCCATGTATTCGGGCTGCCTGACCTCTATGATTATGGATATGATTCTAGAGGCCTCGGCCGCTGGAGCGTTATGGCCGGAGGAAGCTGGAACGGGAGCGCGGGCAATTCTCCGGCGCATTTTGACGCGTGGTCCAGAGCCTTTCTCGGTTTCGCTACGCCTGTGAATGTGGCCGGCAATATCACAGGAGCGTCTTTTCCCGCCGTTGAAAACACGCCAACAATCTATCGGCTTTGGACGAACAGCCAGGGAGGCCCGCAATATTTTCTCGCCGAAAACCGCCAGCAGGTCGGTTTCGATTCACAGCTTCCCAGCGAGGGTTTAATGATTTATCATGTTGACGAAAACCAATCGGGCAACAACAACCAATGGTATCCCGGTCATACATCTTCCGGACATTATAAAGTCGCTCTTGAGCAGGCCGACGGCGACTGGGATTTAGAGCACGACACAAATTCCGGCGATGGCGGAGACCCCTATCCGGGATCAACAAATAACCATGCGTTCAATAACAGCTCAACCCCCAATTCGCAATCATATAATTTCGCGAATACATACGTTGCCATAACGAATATTTCAAATAACGGCATAAGCATGACCGCGGACCTTGCGGTCAACAATGCTCCGTCTCCCCCGATTCTTATTCTGCCCGCTAATGGCGCCCTGACCAATAATAGGCGGCCATTTTTTGACTTTACGAATTCCAGCGGGGCATCTGTTTATCATTTTCAAATTGATAATAATCCGGATTTTTCTTCCCCAAGCTTCAATGTCGATTATTTATCCGCTTCGCAGTATACGCCGACCTCTGATCTAATTGACAATTTGTATTACTGGCGGGTTCGGGCGGGTAACGGCTCTGCGTGGTCGGGATGGTCCGGTACATGGACGGTAATTATCGATGGGACGCCCCCTCCTTCTCCGATTAATCTTACAGCCAACGGCTCAAATCCAAGCGCCTGGACTAATAATCATATCTTTTCAATAAATTGGGCTAACCCTTCCGATACGAGCGGAATTCAAAAAGCTCTGTTTAAGCTCGGCTCCGCGCCTGCTTCTCCTTTCGATACCAGCGGTTCATTCAGCTCAAACCCGCCTCAAACCATATATATTGCAACTGAGGGCGGAATGCCTTTATATGTTTGGCTTGAGGATAATGCCGGTAACGCCGATCATCTCAACGCGGTATCAGTAATATTAAATCTTGACACTACAAACCCCTCCGGGTCCATCGCATCATCGCCCGATACGTCGAGCGGCAGTACATTCACAGTCTATTGGAGCGAAGGAAACGATACGGGCGGCTCTGGACTTTCCGGCATATACGATATTTATCTTAGGGAAAATGGCGGAGTATGGAATTTATGGCTTGATGACTTTACCAATATATCGTCACAATTCACAGGAATTCATGGCTATACATATTATTTTGAAGCGCTTTGCCATGACAATGCCGGTAATAGAGAAAACCAAAATGAATTCGCAGAAACCATGACCGTTGTTGACACAAGCCAGTCCTACATTCCCGGAGACGCTAACAACTCCGGCGATGTAAATGGCCTCGACGTAATATATCTTGTAGATTATTTTAAAGGCACCGGGCCTCCGCCCAACCCTTATCTTGGAGGCGACGCGAATGGGAGCTGCGATGTTAACGGACTTGATGTTACATATCTTGTAGGCTATTTCAAGGGAGGAAACGCCCCTATTTCGGGCAATTGCCCATAGCTAATTTTACCCGATTTTTTCTGCTCCCAAATTCGTCGAATTCCTTCTGTTCTTCGCGTCCCATTTCATATTCGTGATCAAGCTTTCTTTTCTCTTTAATGCGTTCATATTTTTTTCTGTCGCGCATGGCTTCCCGGAGTTCAAGCTTTGCTTTTTCCAATTTTTCCTCGGAGTGTTTTACCAGATCACTTTGATGAAGGATATTCTTATTCAGCTTGTCAAGAAATCGCGCGGAGAAAACCAAGCCGTAAACATTTATTTTCCCCTTAAATAGTGATGAATATTTATTTTGATATAAGCCTTTTTGTTCATGTAACTCAAGCAAACAGTTTTTTTGGATATTTAATTCCGCATTGCGCTCGGAAAGCGTCTGTTTTTTGCGGTCCTCAATCTGGCGTTTATATCTAAGGACCTTTTCAAGCCTGAATTGGAATTTCTTCAAAATTCGGCCTATGAAACAATTTCAGTAAGCGCCGCGAAAGATTGCTCGAAGGCCGTTGTTTCATTAATACCTTGCCGAAGAAATTTATTTAGTAAGCTGTTTTTTTCGATAGCGTAATCGATCTCGGCCGATGATCCCTTTGCATAAGCGCCGATATTGATAAGATCTTCGGCGTCGGTATAATCGGAAATTATTTTCCGCGCTTTTCCGGCAGCTTGCAGCAGCTCGTCTGATCCAACGTCAACCATAAGGCGTGAAATTGAATTCGGTATTTCAATCGCCGGAAAATGGTTTTTTGAGGCTAAAGACCTCGACAGCCAGAGATGACCGTCAAGAATAGCGCGAGTTGTATCAGCAATAGGATCGTTGGCATCGTCACCCTCAACAAGCACGGTATAATAGCCGGTAATGCTGCCGGATTCACAATATCCGGCCCGTTCCAGAAGCTTTGGGAATAGAGAAAAAACCGAAGGAGTGTAACCCTTTGTGGTAGGCGGCTCCCCCGAAGCGAGGCCGACTTCGCGCTGGGCCATGCCGATTCGAGTCAGGGAATCAATCATCAAGACAACATCTTTGCCCTGGTCCCGGAAATATTCAGCAAGAGTAGTCGCGGCGAGGGCCGCTTTTACGCGTAATAGCGGCGGTTTATCTGAAGTTACGGCTACAACTATCGACCTTTTCAGTCCTTCGGGGCCGAGGTCCTTTTCAATAAAATCAAGCACTTCGCGGCCTCGTTCTCCAATCAAACCGATAACGTTTACATCGGCCTCTGACGATCTTGCTATCATTCCCAGCAATGTTGATTTGCCAACGCCCGATCCAGAGAATATTCCCATTCTCTGGCCTTTTCCACAGGTTGTAAAACAGTCTATTGCTCTAATACCGGTATATAGCGCCTCTTTAATTCGTTTTCTCTGAAGAGGCCCCGGCGGCTCCGCATTCAATGGTCTTTTTTCCGAAGTCAGTATCGGCCCCTTGCCGTCTATTGGCTCAATAAAGCCGTTAACCACCCTCCCAAGCAGTTCGTCTCCTACTGGAACGGAAAGCTGGCGCCCCGTTGCCCAGACTTTCGCCCCGGGGGAAATCCCCTCCATTTCCCCGAGGGGCATTATCAAAACTTTATCATTCCTAAAGCCAACAACTTCAGCCATAACCATTCCGTCCGGCATGCCCGGGCATTCAATTTGGAGGTGCTCGCCAATTCGAGTTGGCGGTCCCTTTGCCTCAATTAAGAGTCCAACAACGGATTCTACAATTCCGCTTTGACGAACCACCTGGACATGTTTAATTTTATCAGTGATTTTATCGATATTTGAAAGAAGTCCCGACATATCAGAGCATCTGCAGAAAATTCTCTTTTATGAGATCAAATTGGCTTTCAATTCGACCGTCTATTGCCCCGCCGGATGATTCGATATAACAGCCCCCCGGTGTTATATTCGTATCCGGCTCAAATTCAAAATTAAACTTATCCTTGTTTTGTCTGAATAAAACTTCAGTCTTATCTTTGGCGAACTCGTAATCGTTCGGGCTTACTCTAATAAGAACTTTCCCTGAACCGCCCAGTATGCCAAGACAACGCTCAAGATTATATTCCAAAAGCTCGTTTGATGATTTCATAGCCGCTTCTCCAATAACCGCTTCCGCAATTTCAAGAGAAAGTTTCGCCATGATGTCTTCGGCGTTTTTTAAAAGGTGCTCTTTCGAGAGAATTACTTCTTTATTGATAGCATCAAGAAAATTCTCAATTTCTCCCAAAGATGAAGCGCCCTCCGTAAAGCCGTCCGTCTTGCCTTTATTATACCCATCGCTATAAGCTTGCTCTTTTTCCTGCTTATATCTCTCTTCAAGTTCCCGCGCTTTTTCTGCCACCATAATATTTTTATCACTGGGATCCATTGCGAGAGCTGGAGCTGCAATTTGTTGGGGGAAGGAAGTATTATCAACTAATTGCATACTATTCTTTTTAAGAAGCCTTTTTATAGATATTTTTTGAGTCGCGCTCCCAGTTCCAGCTTTGGAACTTTTGCCAATATCGATTGACTTTATTATGCGGCGTAATTTTGCTGTATCCATGAATGGTTCATCAAGCGCAACAGATTCTTTCTTTATAACCTTTTTAAACAACCAATTCTTCCTTGCCGCCGCGGCCCGTAATAATAATCTGGCCCTCATCCTGGAGCCTTCGTATAACTTCAACGATTTTTTGTTGAACCGCCTCAACATCCGAAAGCCGCATGGGCCCCATAAATTCCATTTCCTCTTTAATCATCGAGGCGACACGCTCGGAAATATTTGTAAATATTTTTCCCTTAACTTCCTCTGAAGCCGCTTTGAGCGCGATGGCAAGGTCCTTGGTCTCGACCTCTTTCAATATGCGCTGTATTGAGCGGTTGTCGAGCAGGATAATATCCTCAAATACAAACATAAGATTTTTTATTTCCGATGCCAGGTCGGGGTTTTCGGATTCCATCGTTTCCATTATCCCTTTTTCCGCGGACGCTTCTACCAGGTTGAGAATTTCGGCAATTGTTTTTGCGCCTCCGGAAAAAGATAAATCACCCGTGCCAACGTCTTCAAATTGCCTTTCTAACATTACTTCAAGCTCATTAATAACATCCGGCGATATTTTTTCCATAGTTGCAATTCGAAAGGAAACATCCGCCTGTACTTCTGAAGGAAGATCAGATAAAATTGCCGCCGCCGATTGAGACGGAAGCTGAGTCATAATAAGCGAAATTGTCTGGGGATGTTCATTCTGAATGAAATTGATAAGCTGTTTGGGGTCAATATTGCGGAGCATTCCAAAACCAGTTGTCTGGAGAGAACCCTCCAGTCTTTTTAAAATATCGTTTGTCCTATCGCGTCCCAGGGCTTTTTCAAGCAGATCGCGCGCATAATCAACGCCTCCCTGAGATATATAATTTTGAGCCATCATAATTGTGGAGGCGTCTTTTAGGATTTTTTCCTCTATATCAGGAGGAATATCCCGAATATTTGCTATCTCAAGAGTCAAAAGCTCAATCTCGTTTTCCGTCAATATTTTCAGAACCGCCGGAGACACCTTATCGCCAAGAGCAACAAGAAGTATTGCGGCGCGTTGAGCGTTAGTTAATTCTTCATACTGCATTTTGTTCTACTATTCCTGTGAAAGCATAGTTTTTATAACTTTGGCGACTTCATTTGGCCGTTCTTTGGCTAAATCTCTCATATGATCAACAAGTTGAGGTTCATTTTTTATTTTGGGAAGAAGTTCTTGCCGTTTTCTTTCAGCTTCTGCCGCAACCGATTTTCTAGTTGCCTCAGCTTTCTTGGTTTTTATATATGAATTTATCGCTTTTCTAGCTTTTTGAAATATTATTAGACCTATCATAAACAATAATATCTTGTATCCGATTTCTATTATTTTATCAAGATTCTCTCTCGTAAAATAACTCTCAGTATAATCATAGTCCTCGCGCAGGAATTCTACGTTAGCGATTTCCAGAGCATCGTTGCGATCAGAATCAAAACCAATTGCCCCTTTGACAAGATTGGCCAGGCGGTCGAGCTCCTCCTGTGAACGGGGCACATATTCCTCGCTAACCCCATCCGCCCCTTCTACTTCTTTCATGGAACCATCTACCAGGATTGAAACCCACATTCTGTCGATATTGCCGATTTCATTGACAATATGCTGTACCGTGCGGTTAATCTCATAATTTGTAACAACGTTTTCGGTGCTGTTATTGACAGATGTCCCTTTTCCGCTTTCCGCCTTGTTTTCCTCTGTGGAAGATTCCGTAGTCTTTTCTTCGGACCGGACAGCGGGATTATCAGAATCATAATTCTCAATTGTCTGCTCCACCTGCTCGAAATTTAGCTGGGCCGTAATTTTAACAATCGATTGGCCCCTGCCCATAACAGGATCGAGAATGCTTAGCGCCTTACCTTCAAGATATTCCTCGACATTTTTTTTAAGATCATACTGAGTGGAAGACAGCGCGCCGAGCTTGGAGCTATTTTTCTTACTCGAAAGCATTCTGCCAGAGGAATCCAAAATAGTTACATTTTCAGGGTTCAATCCCTCAACAGAAGAAGACACAAGATATAATATTCCCTCTACCTGATTTTCAGAAATTCCTCCTGCTCTGGATAAAGACAGCACAATCGAGGCAGTAGCGTCCAATTTGTCTTCTCTGAAAAGCCGCGCTTCGGGAATTACTATATGTACGCGCGCCGCTCTTACGCATTTTAAGCCGCTTATCGATTTGGCAAGCTCTCCCTCAAGCGCCCTTCGATAATTTATCTTTTGTAAAAATTCAGTCATTCCGAGCTTGGATTCGTCAAGGATTTCATAGCCCAGCGAACCTGATTTTGGAAGGCCTTCGGAGGCCAGTCGAAGGCGCACATCATAAATATCTTTTCTGGGGACCGCGATTGTTGTGCCGCCGTTTTCAAATTTGTAGGGTACTTTGTATTCTTTTAGTTTTTCTACAACCTGTCCAGCCTCTTGAGTATCTAATCCCAAATACAGAGTTTCATAATTTGGCCTTAATATAAACACAAACGATACAATAAGCGCCACCGTGGCCGCGACTCCAACAGCGCCAAATATAACTTTGCTGGCATTATCTTTGGATGTCCACCATGGTTTGAAATTACTATTAAATGCTTCTATCAGCCAATCCATCTCTACACCTGCATTCTCATAAATTCATGGTAAGCTTCAACAAGCTTATTTCTTATTTCCATAACAAGCTCAAAAGCAACGCCTGCTTTCTCAGCCGCTATCATAACCTCGTGAATATCAGCCACCTCGCCTAAGGAAAAACTTTGGGCTATTCGGCCTGCTTCCAACTGAAGATCGTTTGTTTCCGTCAGCATATCTTTAAAAACTTGTCCGAACGATTGTGATTTTTTCAGTTCGCCCGTATCAATTTTCTGCGCTTTGCCATCCGGCAAAGTAAAAGGACGGTATCCCGGTAAAATTTTAGTCATTATATTTTAATATCTACAAACTTTCCGCGCGGTATCGCCCCCAGCTTACCCGCAAACGAATTATTCTTGCCAAAATTCTTTCCGGCTTCATCAATATGAAAATCGCCAAAAAGCTTTTGGATTTCAGTCGCTTCTTCAGCGTTTAACTTATCAAAGAGGATTTTTTCAAAATTCGATATTTTATTTGGCTCTATATTCTTTTGACCGCCCGCTTCGGCTGCCCGATTGATATTCTTATTTATTTTAGTTGGATAGTAAGTGGCGCCTGACACAATATTAATTTTCATAATCAATCCTCTTAGATGTTCAGAGCTTCCTTATACATCGATTTGGCTGCTTTTGCGACACTTATATTGGCCTCGTATGCCCGGGTGGCCGCCATCATATCAACCATTTCCGAAATAATATTAATATCCGGCATGGCTACATAACCGCTTTCATCGGCGTCTGGATGGGTCGGATCATAAACCATCTTAAAAGATTCCGGCTCAATTCTAATTTCATCGGAACCTACGGCGGGAATATTTTTTCTGGCCGAAGCGCCTGCCGACGACAGAGACATATGCTTGCCGTTTGTCCGAACCAAACGTGTAACCGCGTTTTTTAGGCTGCGTGTGAAACTGCCAAGTTTGGAACTTTCCTTGAAAACAACCTGCTTTCGACGATATGGACCGCCTTCAGGAGTCTTTGTGGTTTCAACATTGGCGATATTTTCCGCAACGGCATTAAGCTTTCTACGTTGGGCAGAAAGGCCCGTCCCACTGACCTGAAATATTCCGAAAACTCCGCTCATTGGCTTCTTCCTCTTATGGCGGCGCGAAGCACGCCAAATGTCCGGGCCAGTTTTTTCGCTCCAAACTCATATAGCACCTGGTTTTCGCTAAGGTTCATCAATTCTTTTTCAATATCCACGTTATTAACACCGCTCGCGTTATCCTCTCCTTTAACCTCTTTTATCCTGACAACTTCATGAGGTTCACCGCCGGAAATATGGCGAGGATTTGTTGACTTCGGTATTACCGTCTTTTGCGGCGCAAGAAGCCTGTTCATTTCTTCCTTAAAATTAACCTGTTTCGCGCGGTAACCCGGGGTAGATACATTAGCGATATTAGCGGAAGTTGCCTTCTGTGAAGATGATACGACTTTTACAAGCCGCTCATAAAGTGGTATTCCAGCTTTATCAAATATTTTTCCTGCTATTGTCAAAACATCTTCCTCCGACAGGTGAATGAGCAAAGGGTATGCCATAATAAGCTATGGAATATTTAAGCGATTAAACTGTTAAAACATAATACGTTACTGAGGAACAGCCGCAGCAATAGTTTCTTGGCCGGTATTTGAATCGGAATATTTTTCCACGCTTTGTGAAATATATTCGGGGTTGATTGCCGGTTCCTTGTATTTTTCATCCCAATTTAGCACAACGATATTAACGCGCCTGTTCATACTGCGGCCTTCCGGGCTATTATTGTCCGCCACCGGTCGATACTCGCCGTATCCCATAGCAGAAACCCTATCAGGAACCATACCATAATTTTCGATTAAATATCTAATGCAAATGGTCGCGCGGGTTGTTGAAAGCTCCCAGTTTGACGGAAACTTGGAGTTTTGTATCGGAAGGTTGTCCGTATGGCCTTCAATCCGAATATGATTAGGTATATCACTTATAATATCGCCAAAAAGATTGAGGATTCCTTTGGCCTGCTCCTTAAGATCGGCTGATCCCAGATCGAAAAAAGTTGATTCGGAAATTCTAATTACAAGCCCTCTATCTTCGATTTCCGCAGAAATTTTATCCGCAAGTCCCTTTTCAAGCAATATTTTCTCAATCTTTGACTTGAGATAATTCAGATCGCCTGTTTTGACGGGCCCGGCCCCGGGATCATCCATCATAATTGTCTTATGGGGAAGCGAAGACGCAGCCGTTCCATGTAATATTGTCCGGAGAGCGCTGGAAACATTTTCAAATTGCTCGGCATCAATGCGTGATATTGAATAAAGAATTATAAAAAATGCGAGTAAAAGAGTCATCAGGTCGGCGTATGTAAGAAGCCACCTTTCGAGGTTCTCTCGATCATCGTCATCTTTTGGTTTTCTGAATATCATCTAACTAATCGTTCTTCGGGAGTAAGGAACGATAATAGTCTGGTTTTTATAATTCTGGGATTATCTCCTGACTGGATGGATATCATTCCCTCAATAATAAGCTCGAGGCTTTGCATCTCCTCCCGGTTGCGGTATTTCAACTTGTCGCTTATGGGCAAGTATATCAGGTTGGCCAGAGATATTCCCCATAACGTCGCAATAAACGCCGAGGCGATATGGGCCGCCATTGTGTTCGGGTCGCCGGTTGTTCTTAGAGTATTAATAAGTCCAAGAACAGTACCAATAATTCCCAGGGTCGGGGAAAACCCTCCAAGCTTGTGAAAAAAGATTTGTCCCGTCTTATGCCTCTCGCCTATGTAAACCATTTCCGTTTCGAGAATATTTCGAAGCGACATAGCTTCCGTACCGTCTATTACGAGCTGTAAGGCCTTTTTCATGAAAGGGTGCCCGGTCCGTTTTAAATTGTCTTCAAGTCCCAACAATCCCTCTCTGCGCGCCCTTTCAGCCAAAATATCTATTGTGGCAATTATTTTAGACGGTTCCTGCTCTTTTCCAAAAAATGCGATTTTAAAAAGATTGGGAAGATTGGCCAACGTTTTTATTGAAGTCGTAACAGTCGCCGCTCCGATTGTCCCGAAAATTACGAGAATCATAGCAGGCACCTGCAAAACTGACATAAAATTACCGCCCTCCAAAACAAAAGCGATAACGATGGCGCCGATACCTATTAACAGTCCGGCGATAGACGCAATATCCATAAGTATCCTTTCTTATATATGGATATCGGCAATCAGATATGCCTTTTTAATAATAAGATAGGAAGTCAGATAAAAAACGCTTGTTTAGCCGCTGCCGGCAAGCCCGTATTCGTGAAGCTTATTGCGCAATGTCCTGGTCGATATTCCAAGCACATCCGCAGCTTTGGATTTATTGCCGCCATGTGCTTTAAGGGTCTTCAGGATAAGGATCTTTTCGGCATCGCCGATGCTCATTCCGACATCCATATTAGTTTTGCTTAACGCGGGAATACCGGCGGTCATGTCCGGCGGGAAATCGCCGATCTTTAATTCCTGGTTTTTTGAAATAACTACTGCGCGCTCAATAATGTTTTCAAGTTCTCTCACGTTTCCCGGCCATGAGTATGATAGGAGCATTTGGCTAACTTTGTTTGAAAGCCTTTTATTCGGCAAGCCCATTTTCTGGCAATATTTATTCAGGAAGTGTTCACATAAAAGCGGAATATCCTCGAGTCTTTGACGCAATGGAGGCAAGTCTATGGGGATGACATTCAGCCTATAAAACAGATCATCTCTGAAATTGCCTTTGGCTATTTCGTCTTTTAGATCTCGATTTGATGTGGCTATTACCCGGACATCAATCTTGATTGTCTGGCCTGAGCCTATGCGTTCAAATTCTTTCTCTTGAAGGACCCTTAATAGTTTTGCCTGCAGGGCCGGCGGTATTTCAGATATTTCATCCAAAAGAAGAGTACCCCTGTTCGCCATTTCAAACCTTCCTCTATTCGCCCGTATAGCGCCCGTGAAAGCGCCTTTTTCATGTCCGAATAATTCTGATTCGATTAAGCCTTCAGGCAGCGCCGCGCAGTTCATTTTAATGAATGGATTGCCCGAGCGCGCGGAATTGAAATGAATAGCCTTGGCTACAAGCTCCTTACCGGTACCGGATTCGCCATTAATCAGGATAGTTGAATCCGATGGGCTTGCCCTTCTAATAAGCTCGAACACATCTCTCATAACGGCGGCTTTTCCGATAATATTTTCAAAGGAATATTTATCGCTTAATTCGCTTTTTAGGATTCTGTTCTCAACTTTCAAGGCTTTATAATCGAGGGCTTTATTTATAATAACTTCAAGGTGATCAAGACCTATTGGTTTGGTTATATAATCGAGAGCGCCGATTTTCATGGCTTCGACGGCGCGTTCGATTGTTCCATACGCCGTTATCATAATAACCGCGCAATCCGGCCAGTTATCTAATGCTTTTTTTAAAACGTCCATACCGGAAAGACCGGGCATTTTAAAATCGGTTATTACCAGATCAAATTCGCTTTTTTCAAGATATTCTACAGCCATCTCCCCTGACGGCGCGGCCAACGGAGCATGGCCCATCCCAATCAAAGCGTCAGAAATATAACCCCTCACTGATTCATCATCATCAACAATGAGTATTTTAGGCTTCATAAGATGTCTCCTTTTTCGCCGGGAAAATCGGCTGTGAAAACCGCGCCGCCACCCGGTTTGTTCTCCGCTGTAATACTGCCGCCTTGAAGCTCTATTAATTTTTTAACGGTGGCAAGCCCCAGCCCGATTCCATTGGTTTTTGTAGTGAAGAATGGGGTGAAGATATTTTCCTTAATATCATCGGGAATCCCCGGACCGTCATCCTCAACATTAAGCGTGAGATGGGCGTGGGGCGGCTTTTTCAATATTAATTTTACGCGCCCTCCATTCGGGTTTGTCTGAACCGCGTTTTTGGCAAGATTGTAAACAATCTGCCTGAAAAGGTCCGGGTCAAGTTCCGCATGAAGATTTCTTGTCTTGTATTCTATCTCAAAAGTATGATTTTTCGATTCTGAATCCACTTCAAACTCGGCAATTGTCTCCTCAATGACAGAGATCGGGTTTATTCCCATTTTGTTGGGATTTATAGGTTTTGTAAAATCAAGAAGATTACCTACAATTGCGTTGAGCGCCCTCACTCCTTTTGAAATTTTCGAGACAGTATCGAGATTTTTCTTATCGTCCTCCAGGTCTCTGGCCAGAAGAGACGTATACCCGGAAATTCCCATCAGCGGATTTCTAATTTCATGCGCCACCGTAGCCGCCATTTCGCCCAAAGCGGCGAGGGTCGACACATGCTTCAATTCCTTTTCGAGCTTCTTAGTTTCGGAAAGATTGTAAATAATTTCCACCATTCCTTCCATTTCATCTTCGCCGAACCTGCGGAGTTTTGATAAAGAATAAGCCACCGGAATATCAATTCCTTTCCGGGGGTTGAGCGTTTTTTCGCCAGAAGCGCTTGACAATTCGCCCCTGATAATCAACTCAGCCTCCGGCGACGCTGAGTTTTTCATTATATCAGAATAGTTTTTTCCTAATGCCGATTCCGCAGAAATGCCGGTAAATTTCTCAGCCGCAGTATTAAAAATATTAATACGTCCGTTTTTACCGGTTACTATGGCTCCGGAGTCAATGCTTTCAAGGATGCTGTTTAGATAATTCGCGAGACGGTTTCTTTCGTTAAGCGATTCGCGCAGTAGGCCATTAACTCGTGCCAGCCTTGTGTTTTCATCATCGATTTTAGACTCTAATTGGGAATATGAATTGCGCACTAATTGGGTTAAGGCACCCATGCCCGTAAGAGATTCCGCGAGCTTTTCAAGCTCTTCCAGTTCGTTCTTTTTTTTTGCCATTTTATCCAAAGTAATTCTTGCCTATTAAAAATCAACCCAAATCTCCAGATATTTTTAAAACAACATTAGAGAATTATCAACCTTTTTTTTATAGATGATTCAAAATGAAACAACAGTTATTTATTTAAAATCGTTGGCGGATATTGTCTGTCTAATGACTGTTTTGGGGGAAACTGTGGAAATTGCCGTTACTTTCGATGTTTTCATTAATATTTATCTCTGTGCGGGAAGAAACATTGTTTTCAAGATCCAATATTCTTTTGCGAAGTTGTTTTGTTTCAAGCCTGATTTTTCTTTCTTTAACGGCTCTTTTTAACGCAACAATTACATTTTCGAGATTAAAGGGCTTTAGAATATAATCTGACGCCCCCAGCCTTATTGCCCTTATCGATGAATCCAAAGTTGGCAGTCCTGTCATAATCATCGTGACCGTTTCCGGAGAAAATTCCGATATCTTTTTTATGGTTTCAAGGCCGTTAATACCAGGCATCCTAAAATCTACAAGAGCAATATCAATGTCAAAGGTCTTTTCTACAATTTCGACCGCGTCTTCTCCCGTTAAGGCGGTAAGAACAATGAATTTTAATTCTTCGAGAAGCTGTTTTAAAAAATCGACCGTCAAAGAATCATCGTCGACAATGATAGCTTTTAATCCCTCAGCATCGGAAATATCCATCCCAAAGAGATTCAAAGGCTTGCGTTCAGAATTATTACTTTTCATCTAATAGCATTTATTAGGATTTGGACTGATAAATTAATTTGGGCAATGACCCCTAAAAATCCTGCCTTGCATGCGTCTCATCTTCGCAAATATCAAAGATATTTGAAAGTTGAGTTATATCAAAAATCTCTCTAACGTAACTCGCGAGATTTGAGATTTTTAAAGCGCCCTTATTACACCTGACTTCTTTGAGAATAGATACAAGAGCGCCAAGTCCGGAACTGTTAATAAAATCTACATTTTCCATGTTGAGGATCACTTTGCAATTGTCTTGTGAAGTAAATTGTTGGGATGCCTCTTTTAGATCTTTGGCGCTGGAAAGATCTAATCTTCCATGCATATTTATGACCGCAATATCGCCATCGATTTTTGTTGAAATGTCCATTCTCCCTCCAAATCAATTATGCATTAATTAAAATCGGTTTTTTTCTAAATTTCCTAAAAGCTCTAATGCAAAATTTACCTTTTTCATCCTTAAATACATTAATTTTATCGCTTAATTCGTGGATAATTTTTATTCCGCGGCCGGAATCCGACTCCAAATCTGAAATGGCCTCTACCATATTTTTAAATCGCTGTTTAGTAAATCCCGTCCCTTCGTCCTTTACTGTGGCAATAAAATCGCTTGCATCTATTTCCAAAGCCACTTCAATACGCTTTTTAGTATCAAACTTATTACCGTGCAAATACGCGTTCATAACCAGTTCAGAAACTATCAATTTCATTCTTTGGCGTTCAGAGATATCGGCATCAACCGTATCAATAACATGCCCGAAAACATCATCAGATATTCTAAACGCCTCTTCGGTGTTCGGGAATGAAAAGAAATATCTGTTCATTTGAAATCCACCAGGATATAGGTTGTATCATCTATTCTCTCAGGATCTACCGAATATTCTTTCATTAGTTTTTTAATTTCACTTTCAAACACTTCCGGCGTATCATTCAAATGATTCTCGAAAAATGATCTGATACCTGAAACGCCCAACATATTTCCCTGATTATCGACACACTCAAAAATTCCATCCGTATAAAGAAACATGCGTGAGCCCGGAACCAGCGGCAATACTTGTTCTTTGTATTCAAGCCCCGAAAATTGTCCCACAAAAGGCCCCCCGGTTTTCATCTCAGTTATTTTGCCATCGGGATACCTGATCCAGCCCGGAGGATGCCCTGCGTTTACCGCTTTTATTTCATTCTTTTCGAAATCCAAACAAACCATAATCAAAGTTACAAACATCCCCTTAAGGGCGCCGGAATCACCGCAGAGCTGTTCATTCACATTGGCCATGATCTCACTTAAGGAACTGGTTTCAATCGCATAAGCCCTTAGCAGGCTCCTCGACGAAGTCATTAGAAGCGATGCCGGGAATCCTTTATCTGAAACATCGGCAATAATAAGGATATATTTACTCCTGGATAATTGAACAATATCATAAAAATCGCCGCCAACTTGTTTAGCCATCGTATTATAGGCGTTGATTTCCAACCTATCGAATTCTATCCTTTTTTCAGGCATCATCATGCTTTGAAGCTGGCGGGCCATATCAATATCGGCCTCAAGCTTTTGCATTTCAAGAGCTTCATCATGGAGATGGCTGTTTTCAACGGCAACCGTAGCGTATCGAGCGATTATTTCCAGGATGTACAGGTCCTCCGATGTAAAATTATCTCCGTCGATTTTATTAGCGATAGCAATGGCCCCTACAATTCGTTTTTTTGAAAAAAGCGGCGCGGCCACTAGAGATTTTATATGAGCTTTATCAGATTTCAATTCCCAGTCGGGATTATCGCGTAAATCCTCGATTTTCAGCCATTCCCCGTTGGCTCTCATATAATCCCAAAGACACATATTGTCCTTATTCTGAATTAGTTTTGTCACCTCTTGCGAAATGCCCCAACAGACAGAGTCCTCGAAAGAGCCATCATCGTTGAATACCATCATCTGCCCAACTTCGGCTTTTGAGAGTGTCAATGCCGATTCCATAACCATGGGCAATATTCGATCCAAATCAAAAATCGAGGTTATTACCGTTCCAATCCTGGAAATATCTGTAAACTTGTTTGCCTGCTGGGCTAAATTGTCCTCGAGATCAGATATTTTTTTCTCAAGATCACTCTGAGATAAAGTTATATTTTCTTTTATATCTATATTAGCCATCCATAATGGTATCGGTCGTTTCGAATGGGGTTTTATACCGGGAATAAAATTTATTCTATATTTATCTGTTTAACTTCATAATTTAAGAAAAACGACCTTAATAATATATGCGTCATATATTCATGAATTTAGTTTCTTGATCACAAAAAAACCGGGCCCTCAAAAAAGGGCCCGGAAATATTACTGATTTAACTCAGTAATTCTGTTTCATTACGGGGATGGAGGGCAATCAGCGCAAGGAATTGGTCCCGCGCCACCCTTGAAGTAAGCAACTCCATAAGTTATATCGAGTCCGTTGTAGCTGCAGCTTCCGTTGACATCGCCGCAATAGTTCCAGCCTGCACATGGCGGGCAGTTAGGATCGCACAGAGGAGCAGCGCCGCCTTTGAAGAAGGCAACACCATAAGTAATATCCAAACCGTTATAGCTAGTACTGCCGTTAACGTCACCGACAACATAGTCACAGCCGCCACCGCCGCCGCCGCCTTCAATCAGGCAGAAAGCCATATCAACAGAATCATCCATAGTCGTCCATGGATCGGTTCCTAACAGCTCAAAGATTTGCTGCGCGAATTCACCAGTTACGATATCGGTATTCACCCAACCGGCTTGACCGGCGTCGGCAAATAGCATAATCGGTTCAACTTCGAGCCAGTAAGTTGTCCCGGCGGCCAAATCAACATCGACCGGGGCGGTTAATTTCCATGCAGCGCCTTCATTGGCGTATGAAAAACTGCCCGGGGCAAGTTCTATGGTGTAAACTATGCCGCCTGGTATTATTTCAGTATGAGCGCAAGTCGTATCGCCATCTATGGGCTTGCCGCCGGGGCTGGGCGGCGTTGTGGTAGTATTGTTTTCATAAATAGTGACATTCAGACCGAGGTAATCAGCCGGGCCGTTAACGTTGCCGTTCCAATGATCAAACCATGAAAGAACATACGCGATATTAACCGAATCAGCGCCAGGTAAGATAAAGTCATCGGCGACTCCGGCTTGGAACGGATAAACAGGTTCGCACTGCGCACCCCTGGCAAAACCGGTGGGCAGGCCATTTTGGTAAATGGCATTATCGCAAGAAAGCGGACATGTGAAATTACTGCAGTCTTCGCCAATATACCAATCGCCCTGTAAGGCGGCGCATTCTGACACGGTGTTTGTAGCGACACATTGACCGCCTACGCAACACGCGCCTGTCGGGGCCGCGCCAACATCGACCGTAGCCTCATAAATCGATCCACAAGCTGTTCCTGTAAATTGCGCGGGACCGGCCCATAGATAGTAGACACCGGCCACGACAGGAACTGAAACTATCACAGTGGAACAGGCCGGAGCGGACGCGTTATCTAAGATTTGGTAATCCACACAATCTTCAGAACCAGCGTCAATTATGAAAAGAAGTAATTCGAATTCCGCGACACCAGACCACGTTAACATCGCGTCGCCAGGAACGACAATTCTATACCAGTCTGTATCTCTTGATTGTGTAGTTCCACCGACCAAGAAATTACCGGCAGTACCGCAGATTGAAGCGCCAGCTGTTATAGCTGTAAATGTAGGTGTTTGTCCTGTATCAGCGTTACAGCCCATATTAGTAAGGTCTACATAATCATCGTAACAGTCCGGTTCGGCTTCCAGTGGATTAACACAAACCAAGGAACATGGAGGAGGCACTGGGCAAGGATTCGGATCGCATGGCGTATCGGGATACCATGTTCCGGGACAATCCTGTTGAGATGTTTGCGTACAAAGGCCCTGGTCATCACAGCAGGCGCCGAATACGGTTCCGCAAGCCGGCTGCATGTCGATGCAGAGCGTGTTCGGGGCAAAACGCATGGGCGGAGTCGGGCAATTGATCATCTCGACATTGTCGGCGCAGTTTCCGGTAGCGTCATCACAGCACGCGCCGAATACAGGCACATATTGACCTGTAAGACACAATGCGCGATCATATCCTGTTAGGCTTAACACGCCTGAAGCGCGCTGATATGAATCAGCATCGCCTGTGGGCGAACTCATCCAGAGGAATCGGCAATCCGGACTTCCGACACTTACGCCTTGAATCATTACCCATCCCGACGTTAAGTTACAGCAGGGATTTAACACCAGATCGAATTTATATAGCGGATATGCGGAATAGAGATTACCGGTATTCGTCATCGTGGGCGTGACATTGGTGTAGATACAAGCCGGGTTGGCCGTATCGGGCAAACCACCGGCATCCGGATAGAAAATGATATCGAATGCCATGGCTTCGCCGACGCAATCGAACCAGCCGGCGTTATATTCGAGGCTCAAGCCCCACCAATGAATATCACAAATTTCACCGGAGGCGCTGAAGTTTTCAAATACCGCGTAATTCTCCGGCTGGAAACCGGAATCGCTGGTACCCGCTGACCAAGCGTCTGCCGGAAGATGCGGCTCCTGGCTGAATAACGCGCCAACAGGGCAGTCCATTAATGTATCCGGAGGAGGAGCCGAGACAGTGTCAACATTGATATTGTAAGTGCCGGATTCACCACCGTATCCATCAACAACAATATAATAGGTAGTACCGGAGTTCATCGGCACGCTGGGAAGTTGAGAACGGTATGGATCACCCGAACTGTTGCTGCAGAAATCGTCATTACAGGCAACCGAATCAGCATTTGTACAGTTGGTATCGAAAACATATAACTTGGTATCGTACGCGGACTCGCAAACATCAATATCAACAAGCACGTTCGAAGATGGCGTATAAGAATATACAACATCGGGCGAAGTCGATCCGGTATAGGGACAGGCCATGTCGTAGTCATCAGTATAGCCCGCTGTAGTACCGGCATCTGAATAGGGCAGCGATGAGATTACAGTCGCGGTCGCGCAGTTATCGCCCCCCTGAAGTATAACGTTTTGATCCGGAACGTTTTTGGCACCGGTATAAGCCGGCTTGTCCTGCTTATAATCGGAGCTAATGAAACTATTAGGAGATGACATCATATAGTAAGATCTCTCAAGATCATCGTTCATTATCACCGTACCGCCATTCGGATCGACATTTGAAAGCTGATCCAAATAAGCTTTTTTGGAAACGGTGACATCAGCGTTAGCCGAGAGCCCTAAAACCAAAAACGCCAGGATTAAAAACAAAGGAAAGAGTTTTTTCATATTTATTTCCCCTAGTTTAGTGAGGTTAAAAAAAAACTAACAAACTAATTAATTTCCTGATTTCCAAATAATCGGTTAAGTTGTCCACGTACTGTCAATTAATTAAATAAAAGTTTTTGGGAAAACCTCCTTTTTTTAAACATCGTTTAAGTTTCCTAATTAAAAATATTGTTTTTTAAAATTCATGCCGCAGATCACTGAAAGCGCAACCTCCAACATCGAAGCTTAATTAGCGAAGCCCAATTATGTCCGAACAGTTTCGTTGCATACAAAAAACCCAAACAATTCTCCCTGAAAGTAAAATTAACATAAACCGGCGGATATGTCAAGTCGATATAGTGTTTTTATACGGGAGTGAACACTATTAAAATAGTATGAAAAACAATGATAACAGCTTTATTGTAAAAGAAAGGTAACAAAGAGTTTTCCTATTATGACATCGAAACTAAAGTCAGATATAAGGTTAGATATCTCAGGAAAAAGAGCGGAGAGATGGGATTTTTTTGAAGCCGTTGTTTATCAAATTGTTAATATGAAGTGGAACAAGGGGTATCCGACTTAAGTTCAATAATTTTAGTTGCTTATCCGATTATGTTTGTTTTTTTTAAACTATTTGCCATCATGCCGCAGCCAATGTCTGTAAACAAGCCAAGAAGGAGAGAGATAAAATGATATTAAACAAGAAACAGGAAGAGATGTGCACATCAAGTAAATGGAATTTTTCAGACTTGAAAGCGATTTTCCTTAACTGTACTTTAAAAAGATCGCCTGAATTATCCCACACGGAAGGGCTGTGGAAAATAAGCAAGGCTATTCTGGAAAAAAACAAGATCCAGGTTGATGAGGTACGAATCGTAGATCACAATATTGCGTTTGGCGTATGGGGCGATATGACCGAACATGGCTGGGATCAAGACGAGTGGCCTCAGATTTATGAGAGAATCAAAAATGCTGATATCGTCATTATCGGTTCAGCAATCTGGCTCGGAGAGAAGACCTCTGTTTGCACCATGTTGATTGAAAGACTCTACGCTAATTCCGGCTTGCTCAACGAAAGTGGGCAATATTCTGATTATGGAAAAGTAGGCGGATGCCTGATCACCGGAAATGAGGATGGAGCAAAGCATTGCGCTATGAATATTTTGTATTCACTGCAACATCTTGGATACGTTATTCCCCCTCAAGCCGATGCTGCCTGGCTTGGAGAAGCCGGTCCGGGGCCCTCGTACTTGGATGAAGGTTCCGGTGGTCCTGAAAACGATTTCACAAATCGCAATACGACCTTTATGACCTGGAACCTGATGCACCTTGCCCGAATGTTGAAGGATGTCGGAGGTATTCCAGCTCATGGGAATCAACGATCCAAATGGGACGCGGGCTGTCGGTTCGATTTCGCCAATCCGGAATATCGATAGAATGCAGTAGTAGGCTGGGTATAGCAAATGACAGAACCGGGAAAAACCTGACAGAATCCAAGCCGTAAACCAGATGACTGTCAGAAGCGAGAATAACATGAATATCCAGAAGGCCCAATCAACTGATATGCAAAAACTTATTGAGATCGATACAGTTGTCCGCCTGGATCCAAATGATCCGGAGTTGATTTTCTACAAGAGATTGCGGAAATAAAGTTGAGTATCGCCCTCGCCTGCAATTATTTTCCAACGACCTTCACCCGCATCAGCATAACGCAACCATACGGGAAATACAAGGCTCACAAAAGTTTGTTGAGAGCGTGGTTAG
>CAZKYQ010000001.1:78464-81731 GCA_964556975.1 uncultured Ignavibacteria bacterium | reverse complement strand
ATAATCTTCTTGACATGAATAAAGGTATTGATATCATTAATAATGAGGATGTAAGTATCTTGTACCCTTGTAATGGAAAAGGTTTTAGTTCTTTTCCTACAGAATGGAAATATTGCCCTATTTATTCTATCTGTCATTTGGAACCATTTCTTAGTGCCAAGTTGGGGGGATGTAAAAGAGAATTAGATAATGGAAAGGAGGGCACGGCGAAATCAAATTAAGTTGGTAAGGAAAGAAATTCAGACAGGGGAGAGAAAATGAGAATTTTATTACTTGCAAAGACAATTTGCTTGTTTGGAATACTGCTATCAAGCGGTGCATTATGCCAAGATTTCTTCGATGATTTCGATGATGGTGCATTGGATGGGTGGACTCTTTTAAACGGAGGAAACTATGAGATTTCATCCGCTCAATCGCACTCGCCTGATTACTCAATGAGGGCGTGGGAAGGCTCACCATCTTACTTCACTATAGTTCAGCGAGACGGTTTTTCAGAGGCAGAGGGGGTTTATGAAGCTTGGTTTTTTACAACAACATCTTTTGCCGATGGGAATTTGTATTTTCAATATACGGATGCGGATAATTATTATCAGGTAAACTGCGCTCCTTTGGATAGCGATCAACAAGGCCAATTAGACCTCATAAAAAAGGTTAATGGAGTCTCGACTTTTTTGGCGCAGGTCGTCCCGACATTTTATAGAAATGAGTGGTTTAAAACCACGGTCCATAGATATGCCGATGGACCTATTGAAGTTTACATAAATGGCGCATTACAAATTTCTGTTATTGACACTGACATCACGGGATCGGCTGGATTATGTGTTGGCTCATATGATGAAGCATTTGTTGATGATGTCAAATACGCAGGTTTTTCTTATGTTACCGGCGATGTTAATGGCAGCTGCTCATATAACGGATTGGATATTACATATGGAGTTTCGTTTCTAAAAGGCGAGACTGATTCGCTCATAACCCGCAATGATTGCCTGCCATATTGATATGTAAAATAGCAAGCGTGTAATTCGACTGCCGTAATTAGAAAAGCTATTGAGTTCATTTTCCCCCAAAACCCGCACGCCGAGACACAAAAAAAACCTCCCGCTTTCACGGGAGGCCTCTGTTCCGCGTTATCCTGATATTTTCTTACCGCAATAGCATCATCTTTTTCGTAATTGTGGTTTCCTGTGATTTCAACCGATAAAAATATACTCCCGATGGCAATTCCCGATCGGCCAAATCGAAACCGTCCCAGCGAATGGAAACAGTCCCTGGCTGAGCGAAATCATTTCTCCACGAAAAGACTGTCTGGCCTAAAACGTTCGTGATGATAAATTCCACCCATCCCGTCTTAGCGATATTGAATTCAACGATTGTATATGCGTTGAAAGGGTTCGGATAATTTTGATCCATGGAAAATTTCTGCGGTGTTCCGGGAATATAATGTATGTCTGCTGTAACATCCTCGGACAGTTCCACAAACTGAACATCGGAACCGTAGGCCCTGGTACCCTGAAGACCTGCCCAATATAGCCTGACCTCTCCGACTCCCGGATCGGGAGCTGTCCAGACGAATGAGCCTGAATCCGTGTTGGCGAATTCCCAATGCGCACCGTTGGTTTCTCCTGGCGTATCATAAGTTTCCGTATTCAATCCAGCGGCGATGGTTCCGGCGTTTTCTTCGCTCTGTCCCGCCCGCACGGACGCGTTAAACTGGTTTATGACACTTCCGCTGTCATGGCTTACATAAATAGTATATTGCTCTCCCGGCTCGTATTGAGTGGGGAAACCGGTTACTGTTACGGAGGGCGGGAAACTGTATTGGCCGTGGCAGGAATACGAACATGTACCGTTTGATCCCGGAGCACCAGAATATCCGGTGTAATGATTACGCGCGAAAATTATTGATGGCAACAGCAAAACTATTATCAATGCTTTTTTCATAAATCCTCCTGAATTGCCTCAAGCATGTCAAAAATTGAGGCGTCATTTATCCTATCGGCATCATAATAGAGTGCTTGATTCCAAAAAATCATTGCCGATTTAAAAAGTATCTATTACAATTGTCCAACGAAAGTAATGGGAGGGTCAGGATGTCTTTCGCAAAAATCGCAATCGTCGGGGCCGGCGTGATGGGGCAGGGAATCGCTCAAACCGTAGCCGCAAACGGCATAAACGTTCTTTTGAACGATGTGGATGACGAACATTTACAAAATGGCCTGAAACAATTGGGCGATGACATGGACTATGAGATTCAACGCTGGGGTATGACTGTTTCCGAAAAAAAGGCCATACTATCCAGAATTAAGACTACGTCCGATTTTAAAGGACTAAAAAATTATCCGTTAGTGATAGAGGCAATTCGCGGCAATATGCCCGGTAAAAAGAAGCTTTTCATAGAATTGGATAAATTATGTTTGCCGGACAGTATTTTTGTGACAAATACGTCAACGCTTTCTATCACAGAACTTGCGGCGGCAACGAATCGTCCAGATAAAATGATAGGGCTTCATTTTTTGAATCCAGTACCGACTATTCCTCTCGTTGAAATCGTAAAAGGATATAAGACATCAGAGGAAACCTACAATGCGGCCAGGGATTTTGCTGGATCGCTTGGTAAGGAAACCATCGAAGTATTTGAATACCCCGGATACGTAACCACGCGGATAATCGTTCCCCTGCTAAATGAGGCGATGCATGTTTTGATGGAGGGAGTTGCCAGCGCGGCGGATATTGACAAAGCCATAAAATTGGGTTATGGTTTCAATATCGGACCTCTGGCTCTTGCCGATAAAATGGGTTTGGATGTAGTGATGGCGTGGATGGAAAATCTATTATTAGAGCTTTCGGAACATAAATATAATCCTTGTCCTCTATTGCGGAAATTGGTACGGGCGGGACATCTGGGAGTGAAGACCGGACAGGGTTTTTTTAAATATGATAAAGAAGGAAATCGTATTATCAAGAAATAGGAGTTTTTATGCCCGCAAAGAAAAAAGCCTCCCCAAAGAAAGCTACTAAGAAAAAAACTGCAGCCAAAAAGAAGGCAACTAAAAAAGCAGCGCCCAAAAAAGCGGTGAAAAAGGCAGTTGTCAAAAAGAAGGCCGTGAAAAAGACACCCGCCAAAAAACAAGTTAAAAAACCAGCTCCCGCAAAGCCTATCGAAAAGAAAGCGCCGCCCCCCCAGCCGGTTATTGTTAAAAAACCGGAAAAGGTTAAAAAACCGAAACAGGGGATACCCTGTGATCATTGCGACGCTACCGGAGTTTG
>CAZKYQ010000001.1:31592-78364 GCA_964556975.1 uncultured Ignavibacteria bacterium | reverse complement strand
TTAAAAAACCGAAACAGGGGATACCCTGTGATCATTGCGACGCTACCGGAGTTTGTGCCGCCGGCTCACCCTACGATAAATCTCGCGGACAGCTGTTTGGCGCGAAAACCAGAATAACATCCTGCGTTGAGTGTCTCCACGAGGCGGGCGAGCATAAGAATTCCAAGAAGCTCGTTGATTGCAGGCTTTGCGATGGAGACGGTGAGATATAAAAATATTTAATGGGAATTTAGGAACAATTAAAAAATGAAAATACTAGTCTTAAACTGCGGGTCGTCATCAGTCAAGTACCAGATTCTGGATATGCCGGAGGGCTTTTGTCTCGCGTCGGGAAGCGTTGCCCGTATCGGAATGTCGGCGTCGGTGCTCTCCCATAAGCCTTTTGATAGGGACGAAGTAAAGATATCAAGCGAGATTCTCGATCATATTGCCGCTATCGAGCATGTTATCGCGATATTGCTTTCAAAGAATCATGGCGTTATAGAGGACAAAAAAGAGATAAAAGCAGTCGGACATCGGGTTGTTCATGGCGGCGAGATGTTTGATGATTCGGTGCTTATCGATGAGGAAGTTTACAAGAAAATCAGACAATGCATAGATCTCGCCCCTCTTCATAATCCCCATAACTTGCGGGGTATAAATGCCTGCAAAACAATACTTGAGGACATCCCCCAAGTGGCAGTTTTCGATACCGCCTTACATCAAAAAATGCCCCAATACGCATACATGTACGCGTTGCCATATATTCTATATAAAAAATATCAAATACGCCGATATGGTTTTCACGGCATGTCCCACGCCTATGTTTCCAGACGGGCGGCGGCTCTAATGAAGAAGCCTTTGAAAACACTAAAAGTGATAACCGCTCACTTGGGTAATGGCTGTTCCATTACTGCCTTTAAGGACGGCCACTCTATAGATACCTCTATGGGATTTACTCCCCTTGAGGGACTGGTTATGGGCACGCGCTGTGGGGATGCTGATCCCGCGATAATACTCAATATTATGGCCAGAGAAGAATTGTCGTTTCATGAGGGAAACACCCTATTGAACAAGCATTCAGGGCTCCAGGGCATTTCGGGAGTATCATCGGATATGCGGGATGTGATAAGCGAAGCCGAAAAAGGCAATGAGCGGGCCCAGCTCGCGCTTGATATTTATTGCTATCGCGTTCGTAAATATATCGGCGCTTATGCCTGCGCTATGGGCGGTTTGGATTGCGTTGTATTTACGGCGGGAGTTGGAGAAAATTCGGATCTTATCAGGGCAAAATGTTGTGAGGGGCTGGATTTTTTGGGAATTTCAATTGACCCCGAGAGAAATAATAAGGCTGTAGGAATTGAGGCGGAAATTACGACGGAAAACTCTAAAGTAAAAGTGCTGGCTGTTCCTACTAATGAAGAACTGATAATCGCCGAGGATACATTTAATATTGTAAATTCGTAGAATAAACCTCGACTTAATATCTCTAAATCAACAATCTGACAACCGATTCAGCTTATTGAATTGGCGTTGTTTGGCAATACTTTGCATATCGTTTGAATTGAAATTTTATAGAATTATCAGAGCCCGACAATCCGTAAAGTCGTAACGCAATAATTATCAATAAGATATGACAACATCTCTTATTATTGTTTCAAAGGCATAAGCTTTGCTTTATTAGTTTGGCATGAGAAAGGAATTTAATTTTAATGATATTATAAGATGCTATTTTTTCGGAAACAGATTTCCGAAAGAAAACAGAACAGAAATTTCAGGTATAACAGGATTTGCGATTCCTGATTTGGGAATTGTATTTCGAAGCCGTTACAACGGAACATTGTTTGAATGTCAATACGCCGGCCTGCTGGCGCTTCTCAAATTCCTAAAATCAAATCTTAAAAACTTTCAGGGAAAACAATTTGAAATTCTTTCGGATAGCGCGGTTGTTGTTTACCAAATTACGCACAAGAAATTTGTATCTGATGATTTGAGAACTCTTTACAGGTCAGTTTTACAATATCAACAAAAAATACCTTTTGAATTAAGCTGGATTCCGGCAGATGAAAATACGGCTATAACTGGCTTGGTTGAAATGCCGCCATTCGCCACTGATAAGTCAAAAATTGAGTATGATATTGAGGTCAAGGGCAACAAAAAGGAACTGGGCAAAGGGTATATATAGTTTTATAGGGTGAAATGGCCTTGACTATTACCATGAATAGGTTTAACTTGAACATGATATAGAAATTCAAGTTGCCCGATGGAGGATAAAATGCGATTCTTGTTTTCAACCGTCATAATTCTTATTTTTTCGTTATCGATTGTTTTCGCCGCTGGGAATCCCGCAATTTGGGAAAATCCCTACACTCTAAGCATGGAAAAGCAACAGCCGGTAATAGAAGCCGGATTACAAAATCGATTGTCTTCCATAAGCTATAATGAGGAAATTCCGATTTGGGTGTTTTTCACAGATAAGGGGATTTCCGAGAGATCGACTTTTTATTCCCAATTAGATGAACTTGAATTAAATCTTACGCCAGCAGCCCATGACAGGCGAATGAAGTCCAGAGGGGAGAACAATCTTGTTGATTTCCGCGACTTACCCGTTTGCCCGCGTTATGTCGAACAGGTTCTGTTAACCGGCGCGAAGCTTAGGCACAAGCTGAAATGGTTTAACGCCGCTACATATAACGCTACTTCGGAACAGATAAATAGAATTTCGGAATTGTCATTTGTTAGAATGATCAAGCCTGTCGCCGGAGCGAAAACCAATATAGATGTTGAAATGTTTCCCATAGAGAGCGATTTAACAACCGTAACATTGAATTACGGCCCTTCGTTTGGACAATTGTCCCAGATCAACGCTGTCGCGGCCCACGAGCTTGGCTTCAAGGGGCAGGGCGTAATAATTTGCATGATGGATACAGGATTCAGGCAGGGGCATGAAGTTTTTCAAAATATTATAAATAGCGGACGCTTGATCGCGCAGTATGATTTCGTTAACGGAGATGACAATACCGATTATGATCCATTGCAAGATGTTCCCGGCCAGCCTGACCACGGTACTTTAACATGGTCAACTCTTGGCGGCGAGAAAGACGGTCAGCTTTTTGGGCCATCGTATCTCGCGAATTTTATTTTATCGAAAAGCGAAGATATCGCATCTGAAAGACATATTGAAGAGGACAATTGGGCCGCCGGAGCGGAATGGGCCGATTCAATTGGCGCGTCAGTGATTTCCTCCTCTCTTGGATATCGATGGTTTGACGATGGACAGGGCGATTATCAATATGAAGACCTCGACGGCAACACTACAATTGTAACAATCGCCGCCGATTTAGCGGCATATAACGGTATAGCCGTAGCCACAGCTATGGGTAATGATGGGAACTGGGCAGGATCATTATTAGCGCCCGCCGATGGTGATTCTGTTATAGGGTGCGGCGCGGTTGACGCCAACGGTTTTCTCGCGGGATTCTCGGCTTTTGGCCCCACTTATGACGATAGAATTAAGCCCGAAGTCTGCGCGCAGGGAGTCGGTACGGTTTGCGCCGATCCTTACAATTTCTACGGGTATAGAACTGCCAGCGGAACATCATTATCTACTCCATTAATTGGCGGGGTTTGCGGAGTTTTATTATCGGCGCACCCGAACTGGACGCCAATGATGGTCCGGGAAGCCTTGATGATGACCGGGAGCAATTCAATTTCGCCTGCCAGCGATTATGGATGGGGTATTGTCGATCTGGGCAGGGCATTGTATTATCACCCGGACGGCGATATCTTGTTTGATCATCAGCCAGCCGTTATGGCAAGAGCGGGAGAGCAGATCAATATTTCTGCCTCTATAACCGGCGGGACAAATATCTCCGGAGCAAATCTTTATTATCGGACTGGCGGGAGCGGCGATTTCACAGAGATCGTTATGAGTAGCTCCAACAATATAATTTTCACTGCCACAATACCGCCTCAATCCGGAGAACTTCAGTATTATTTCAAGGCAATCGATACAGGAACTCACGCGTTTGATCCGATTGGCGGTTCCAATCATCCCTATACGATTGACCTAAGCGGCGCGGCTATCGAAGATTCTTTCGAGGACGGCGTTGTTCTTTGGAAAACAGGAGGGGTAAACGACAATTGGGGCGTAACACATGCGGAAACAAGGACCGGCAATCTTGGAATTACCGATTCTCCAACCACTAATTACCTTGATAATACAGACAGCTGGCTGGAGTCAAAATTCAAACTCAACCTGTTTAATCATTATGGAGCGGAAGTCTCTTTTTATTATAAGGGCGTGATTCAGGACGGCGTTGATTTTCTCTATTTCGAATATTCCACGGATGGCGGATCTAATTGGAACCAGTTTGATAATCCTATTACAGGTTCTTTTTTCAATTTCGCCGAATATACGGCGGACTTAGGCGATCTGGCCGGTCATTCGGATGTCAGGCTTAGATTCCATCTTGTTACAAATAGCGCCGGCCGCAGGGAGGGTATCTATATAGATGATTTCACTATTACGCTTGGCCCCACAGGTATTGACGACGAGAAGGCCGCTGTACCTCTGAGTTTCAATCTCGCTCAAAACTATCCAAATCCGTTTAATCCCTCCACAAAAATATCATTCTCCCTTGATAAGGTATCGCATGCCGAATTGACAGTTTTTGATCTTTTGGGAAGAAGAGTAAAATCGTTGGTTTCTGAAGATTTACGAAGCGGTTTACATGATGTTGTTTGGGATGGCACAGATGACAGCGGCGCCAATGTTGCCAGCGGAATATATCTCTATCGGCTTGATACCGGTTCCAAAAGCATTGTAAAGCGAATGTCGCTTCTAAAATAAATGGAATTACACAATTTCAAAGATCCCTTCGTTCAAAACGGAGGGATCTTTTTATGCATAATTTAGAATCTTTATTTAAATCCGTGCATTTTTCATTTGATTTAGGATTGATTGAGTGGTTTATAGCAGTTGTCAGTTTATGAATGATGAATCTTCAAAATTGCGCGCGGAAAATTTATCGCGAGTTGTCAAAAATAATGGCAAGCCTAAAACTATAATCAAGGATTTTTCTTTTGAATTTGATAAGGCAAAAATCTATACAATCCTGGGGCCGTCCGGGGCGGGGAAATCATCGCTCTTACGCCTGTTCAATCGCCTGGATGAATTATCAAGCGGAAGCATATTCTATAATGGCGAAGACATAAGAGATTTTCACCCGTGCCTTCTTCGCAGGAAAATAGGGTACTTTTTCCAAGCGCCGTATTTGTTTCCCGGCACCGTAAAGGAAAATATTCTCTACGTAAATTCAGAACTGACGGATGATTCATTGGAATCGCTTTTATCGCTTGTGAGTCTTGAGAAATCGTTTTTAATATCCAATGTGGAAACGCTGTCAATTGGCGAAAAACAGCGGGTCGCCCTGGCAAGGCTGGTCGCCATGAATCCTGAAATTATTTTGCTGGACGAACCGACTTCCGCGCTCGATATGGGGAATGCCATGATTATTGAGAAGTTAATTTGCGAATTGACATCCAATAAGGGCAAGACGGCGATTGTAGTAACTCACCTGCCGGAACAGGCGTTGAGGCTTGGGGGCGAATGTATTTTTTTAATTGACGGCAAAATAATTGAATCGGGCCCGTCTGAACAAATTATTTCAAATCCAGGCACCAAAGAAGGGCGCGATTTTATTAACAGAGGACAGAATGACCGGAATAGAGCTTAAAGACGTTTTAATTTCATTTGTTTTGGCCGCGATTGCCATAGCTATTGGCCGATGGTGGAAAATGCCTGCTCGTAAAGACATGGCGATTGGCACTGTTCGTTCTTTTTTACAGCTTGTGGCAGTCGGATACGCGTTGAAGTTTATCTTCGATCTTGAATCAATTTGGCTTGTAGCGTTGGTTATTGTTGTAATGATTATAGTCGGATCGCATGCGTCTTACAGCCTTTCAAAACATATCAAAGGCTCTTTCATAGTGTCGCTATTTTCAATAACTACAGGATCGTTGATAACTTTAAGTATTATGCTCGCGCTGGATATAATCCGTCTGGAAGCGCGGTTTATCATTCCTCTTTCAGGAATGGTCATCAGCAATTCTATGAACGCGGTATCGCTGGCGATAAACCGGATCGGGTCAGATATTAATTCAAACCGCCTGGCTATCGAAACCTCATTATCATTGGGGAAAAGCAGCAGAGAATCGAGCGTAAATTACCGCCAACAGGCGATAAAGGCCGGAATGACATCCATTTTGAATTTTATGAAAACAGTCGGCATAGTGGCTCTTCCAGGGGCCATGACCGGAATGATTCTGGCGGGCGCAGATCCGCTTGAAGCCGTATATTGGCAGATCATAGTCGTATATATGCTATTAAGTTCGGTCACAATTTCTTCATTGATGGCCGTTGAATTGACTGTCAGGCGGTTTTTTACGCCGTTTCAACAGCTCAAATCCGGGGAATAAACATAATTTACATACTTTGACCGGTAAAATCCGGGCAATTGCTCAATTTACAATCCTGTAAAATGATCTCGACTTTTTTCTTGGATATGCGCGGATTAAGATTATATTTATTTATATTCTATGATCTTAGTTTTTCGAAAGGTCGGAATATTTTGGAAAGTAGGTGCATTGTCGGATGAATATAATTGGAGGAATAATGAAAATATACCTGATATTTATTTTGGCCTTGCTCATAGCGTTGAGCGCTCAGGCTTTTGCGGAAAATACTACCCATACTTACCAGTTCTCTTCAGAAAACGGGGAGAGAGTTGTAAAAACAGATACTCCCCTTGATGGCAGTTTTGGGGCTATTGTAAGGCCTAAATTGCCGATCCGAAATCCGAGTATCATGGCGCAGGTGGTTTGGGTAGATCGCGCGCATGAAAATGCCATAGCGGAAAACGTTGCGGTAACTCCGGACGGCTCAGGAATTTTTGCCGGATGGTGGCTTAATAATGAGCGTTTTTCTTCTTATGTATCCGCCGGAATGAATTCACCACTCTGGACGTACAGGCAGGAAGTTGATTGGCAGCTTCCGGTAGATGCTTCGAATAGCGACTTCAGCGGCGTGGCAAATGGAATTCCCGCTTATATATGGGAGCATGGGTCTCCGCTATATACCGATGAAATCGAACTTACCCCCGGATATGCCGGAAGAGGAGTTTCGTTTTCCGGTGATGGCAATCTTCTGGCGGTCGTTTCTCGCTTGGGAAATGACAACGCCAAGCTTTTGGTATATGACTTAAATCTGCGAGATACTGTATTTACCAGGTCTTTCGTTCCCACGTCAGGGCTTTATGGTGTTGCCTTTTCGAGTGATGGCACGACGATTGTAGTATCGAATTACGGCGGCCTTTTAGTTTACAATGTACCTGCCGGCGATTTGATTGGTACGCTGTATAATTATTCTCAAAACACGGCAAAGATATCCGGAGACGGTTCAAGAATAGCAATCGGTACTTTCAACGGAACAGCGATTCTATATGAATGGGATGGCTCGCAATACAACAACGCATGGACAATAAATACCGGCCATGAATGGGTAACAGCATTGGATATTTCCGATGACGGTTCTACGGTCGGCTGCGGGACCCTTGATTTTATTGGCGGCGGCTATGGCGGGAAATTCATGATGATAAACTCCGATTCAGGGACCGTTCTGATCGATTATGATGAATACGGCGATGAGGTTTCCTCGATCGCGATTTCGGATGATGGGCAGTACGCGATTGTAGGCAGCTGGGGACAATATGATGCTACATACGGCGATGTTATTACCTGCTTCACACGAGATACCAATATCCCTATTTTCCAGCTTCTTGACGATATTGACGAACCCGGTTCGGTGTTTGATGTGGCTATTTCCGGTTCAGGGCATTACGCGGCCGCCGGGGGGAAAGCGGTTCATGCCAGGACATTCGGCAATGGAGGCATGCTTTATTCCATCAAAATAAATGATCCGCTAACTAACGATGTGGCTATTGCCTCAATTGATGAGCCCGGGGAATTTTTAAGTCCCGGGGAGAGCGTTATCCCCACGGCAACATTTATTAATGTGGGGCTTAATTCGGCCAGTTTTACGACAAACTGTGTAATAACCGATATCGACAGCGGAATAGTGGTTTACTCGTCGTCGTTTGACATAACTGATTTGCAATCTTTCGCGACAAGCGTTGTCTATTTTTCACCCGATTTCATTATGCCCGCCGAAGGCCGCTACAGGATGGAATTCACCGCCGATATGGCAAGCGATGAAGATATTTCCAACAACGATCTATCGCTTGTTTTGCGAAGCTGGCATGATATTAAGATACTTGATATCATAGCTCCATTTGACGAGGCGACCAATAACTGGCCGATGTATCCAATCGCTTCGTGCAAGAATTTGGGATCATATATTGAGGATTTTGACATACTGGTTGAAATCTACGATTCGACAAACACCCAGGTATTCTCAAATCAGATGACCGTTTACAGCCTTCAGCCGTATATGGATGAGGAAGTTCAGTTTGGCGAGTGGTATCCCGATGCCAACGGCATATACAGAGCGGAAATAACAGCGCTTGTCCCCGATGATTATTTCCCCAATGATAATTTTGCCGAAAAATATTTTACGGTCGTGGACGAGATGATTTACGATGACGGAATGGCCGAAATCAATATCTGGGTCAATGCATATCCATATTCAGTAAACCGTAAATTCGCGCAGAGATTTATGCCAAATATGGAAGCGCCGTTTACTATTTCAAATACCCGCTTTTTTATCGGGAATATAGATTATAACGGCTATTTCGACTATATCGGGGTCACAAAGGAGCTGGGGGGATTTCCAGACACGAATAATTTCCTTGCTTATCAGGAAAATCCGACCTTATCAGGTCCGGGAAATTGGTCAAGCGTCGATTTAAATGGGACTGCAGGAGATGATAGTCCGCTGTGGGTAATATTGCATTGGCCGGATCGTGATGATTCCGGACCATATATTGGAGCCGATGAAACAGGAATACTCGAAGGCCAATCCTTCTGGTATGATAATTCCAGCGGCTGGACGCAGTATCCATGGAGGGATTGGATGATTAGGATGACGCTGAGCGACTATGCTACCGGAAACGAGTCGGATTATATTTCAGGACTGCCGACAAAACTCGCCCTGTCGCAGAATTATCCGAATCCGTTTAATCCGTCCACAAATATCGCGTTTGATCTTCCTAATCCGGGTTTTGTAAAAATAGAAATTTTCGGTCTGACCGGCGCGAAAATCAGGACCCTCACCGATTCTCATTTCGACGCGGGATTTCAATCGGTTACCTGGAATGGCAAATCGGATTCCGGAGATAAATCGGCGTCGGGAGTATATTATTATCGATTAACATCTGGCGGGCATCGCATTACCAGAAAAATGATGCTTTTAAAATAAATTTTATTAATTGATTAAGTTAATATGAAATCAGGGCCGGATTCGGCCCTTTTTCACTTATAGATCTCCGCAATTTCTCTTTTCCGTTGCTAAATTTCTTCTCATTCGATATAAAAGTTGCATGAAAACAGATTGGCCGCGAGTAAAAGATATCATGAGATTGTCTGTTATTACAGCAACGATGACAGTTTTGTTTTTTCAGTATTTAAGCGCTCAAAATGATTCTGATAAGCTGATACTCCAGCATGCCGATCATCTGGATCTAATGGGCGGCGTTTCTGATGTTTTTAAACTTGACGGAAATGTGCAATTCAGCCAGGGCGATCTGAATCTTTTCAGCGATCATGCCACCTGGCATAGAAAAACAGGGCTTGTGCGGTTTGAGGATTCGGTAACCGCGATTGATAATGAAAAAACAATAATTGCCAATAGAATTACTTATTTCAGCCGTGATAAGAGAGTAATTGCGCAAGGAGATGTCTGTATTGAGGATATGCTGGAGGATATCGAACTAACCTGCGGGAAAGCGGATTATTTTCGTCAAACCCGCGAGTTTTACGCTTATAAAGATCCCGTATTAATTTTAAATCCGTATGACGATTCCACGAGAGTTGAGATATCCGCCAAGCGGTTGGAATATTCCGTTAAAGATTCCAGCGGCATGGCACATGATTCGGTGACAATTATCAGGCAAAATCTTACCGTAACCGGAGGAGAAGCCGAATTTAGCCGAAATCCGGAAAGCGTGACGATCTTCAATGACCCTTTGGTATTAGAGGGGGATAACCGCTTAACGGGCGATACTATTTCGATATTTACTCAAAATAGAAATATTGAAAAGCTTTTTGCAAATGGGGACGCAAAAGCAATTTATAAAATACAGCCTGACTCTGCTTATGATGAATTTACTACCGCCGAAATGACGGGAAAAGAACTCGAAGTTTTCTTCAAGGATGATCAAGTTGATAAAGCGGTCATGCGCCGGAACGCTATATCAGTTTATATTCCGGCGGTAACCGATACTCTTACAAAAGGCACCAATGTCGCGTCAGGCGACTCAATTACGCTTTATTTCGATAACGGAGCAATACAGAGAGTTTATATCTCTGGCGGAGCGGAAGGAAAATATATCGAGCCGATAATCTCGGAAGAAGATGATACCAAATTTGACACAACCATATATGTTGCCAGCATAATTGACTACGATTTCCGGGATTCTGAGATTTCTCTGATAGATCAAGGCTCTCTTGAATACGAGGATATGTTCCTGCGGGCCGGGAACATCAGATATAATCTAAACGAGAAGATATTAACGGCGGAAGGATTGCCGGATGATTCAACCGATGAAATTACCCAGCTTCCAATTATTATTCAGGGTACGGAACAGCTTGACGGACAGAGAATGACATATAATCTTGAAACCGAAAAAGGGCAAGTTACTCAAGCAAAGACGATTTTTGAAAACTCATATTATAAAAGCGAGAAAATCAGGCAGATATCAGATGACGAAATGTTTGTGTCACAGGCGGACTTTACATCATGCGATAAGGAAGAAGGAACTCATTACCATTTTCACAGCAATAGAATGAAAATGATCGGAAGGGACAAAGTAGTGGCGAAACCGGTTATTTTGTATATTGGCGAGATTCCTGTTTTCGCGATACCTTATTATGTGTTTCCTGTTCGAAAAGGACGGCACTCAGGCTTTCTGCCTTTCAGAATTGGCAATTTCGAAAGAGGCGAAAGGTTTATAGAGAATGTCGGCTACTACTGGGCGGCATCTGATTACTGGGACTTGGAATCAAGCCTTGATTTCTTTGAAAATGTAAGATTAATTCTAAACAATAGAGTCAGATATAAAATACTATACATGTTAAGCGGAAATGTAGGAGTGAATTATTCTCGTGAGAAAGCGTGGGTAAATTTCAAACAGAAAATAAACAAGAGATGGCGGTTAAATGTTTCCCATAACCAGACAATCTCCCCATCGGTTAAACTATTGGCATCCGGTACTTTCGTGTCTGATAAAAACTATATCGCCGATAATATTTATGATCCCGATGAACGGCTCAATAGAACTGTCAGATCCAATGCCAGCTTGACAAAGAAATGGAAGTCATCATCTCTGGTGGTTCAGGCGGATCAGACCTGGAACCTCGATACGGACGCCAGAAGGGATCTGTTGCCCTCAATTCGGTTTTCCCGCTCATCTCTTCCGCTATTTTCTGATCCGACCGCTTCAAAGAAGAAAATACGAACTAAGCCGTGGGAGGAGACTGAACAGCCGTCCAAGAGGTTTTATCACAATATCTATTTCAGCTTCAATACATCAGGACAGAATTTCAGCGAACGTAAAATTCTAACTGACAGCACTCATTACTGGAGAAATTTCCAAACGGTTCATTCGACCGCGACCCTCCGCGGTCCGCAAAAAGTCTTTGGCATTGTGACGATAGAGCCAAGCACTAATCTTTCACACACAATCTATCACCTTGAATGGAACAGAGTTGTTGAAAATCTCGGCCTCGAAACCAGCAGGCTCTTTACCAGGAAAACATACAATTTGAACGTTACGGCTAAGACGGACCTATACGGAACAGTATCTCCGAACATATTCGGTTTAACAGGCCTTCGCCATGTTATGACTCCCTCTATTGGATATCGGTTTACGCCCGAAATCGAAAACAATGAAGAATATCGTGACTATACGGGCGTTGGATCGTCCTCAAGAAGGTCTAAATCAATGACATATTCTTTGAGCAATCTTTTCCAATCAAAATATTTATCCGACGAATCAGAAAAGAAACTGGATCTTTTTACCCTCTCTATGGCAGGCAGTTATAATTTTGCCGCGGAGGTTCGAAAGTTCAGCGATCTGTCAGTAAGCGCGCGGACTTCAGCGTTGCCAAAATTAAGCGTTACCTACGCCTCAACCTACTCATTTTATAATTTTGACGATACTCGCAGACCGCTGACAAATTTACGCTTAACGACGGCAAGTATATCATCATCTATTAATGGCGGCTACGGCTTGGAGGGTTCGGAAAGAGGCGGAAGATCGGGTGGGGGCCGGGGAAGAAACCAAACAAAATCACCTTTTGACGATAATTTGGCTAATGAATCAGGTTTTTCAAACGCGGGTTTTAATTTTTCAATAGCGCACAGGTATTCCATTACAAAATTACAGACTCAAACGACAAAAACGCAATGGTTGGATTTCAGCTTGAATATCCAGCCAACCTCAAAATGGAACATGGCTTACGAAAACCGTTACAATATTAAGGATAAGAATATAGCATCACAATCCCTGCGCATGACAAGAGACATGCATTGCTGGGAAGGCAGCTTTATTTGGATACCATCAGGGCCGATAGCCGGCTATTATGTTAAAATTTACATTAAGTCACTGCCGGATATTAAAGTGGAAAAATCTGAGGGAGGGGTACGAGGCAGGTACTATTAATCTCTTTATTTTTGGCTATTTTTCTTGCAAAATGCTAAAAAAAGATTGACATTATAACGTAAGATGTGCTAAAAATAGGCGTTTTTGGATAAACTTTAAAAAATGAGGTAGTGATGACAAAAGACGAAATAATCGAAAAAATGTCAAATGACGCTGGCATAACAAAAGTACAGGCCGGCGCCGCCGTGAAATCGATGTTTGACGGTATCGTTAACAGCTTGCAACAGGGCAACAAGATCAGTTTCTCAGGGTTCGGTACATTCGACGTTACCGATAGGAAAGCCCGCACAGGCAGGAACCCTCAAACCGGCGAGGCGATTCAGATATCGGCTTCAAAGGCCCCGAAATTCAAAGCGGGCAAAGCTTTTAAAGAAGCTTTAAATTAAGAATTACTGAAATGATTCTTAAGGCCTCCGCGAAATGCGGGGGCTTTTTTTATGGACATCTGCAAGCAGAATAGATTAAATATTTTATATGCGGCGGACTTTTAAAGCCTTAACAATTATCTTAGTGTCGATTTTGGGGTTATTTGCCATCTTTGCCGTCTGCGCTCGTCTTTATTATAATGATCATCGAATAAAGGTCTTGCTCGAGGATATTGCGGGTAATACCGCAAACAGCCGGGTCGAAATCGGGTTTTTTGATATTTCGGGATGGCTGACAATCGAACTTGCGGCCCTGGATTTTATAAATGTGTCCAATGATTCCGTCTGGCTGCATATCGATAAAATCAAGGCAAGCATTGATCCTTCCGAACTAATATTCAGGCGTTTGCACGTCAATTTTCTGAATATGGAGAAAATCAATATAAATTATTCCCAATTACCGGATTTTTCTCCCTCGATTGTTGATCAGGATAAAGCCGAAGAAGCGGCCGGGTTTCCAATTAGTTTGATCGCAGATGATTTTAGTATTAACGGCCTTTCGATATCGGGGCCTGAAGCTGAAATTACGACCAATCTAAAATTCACGGATATAGGCTTTCAGGGGCCGGATGAATTTTCAGGCAGCTATAATATCCAAACCGAAAAGGGTGCTTTACGTTATCTTTCGGATGAGTTTAAAGTCAAAAGCAAAATAGATATTGCGGCCTCAGGTTATATTTCTTCCAAAGAAAAAGCTCCGCAAAATATAAAATTGACAATGGCGGACCTTTGTATTGTGGCCGGGGACTCATTCAATATTGAAAGCGTTTCTCTCGGTTTGACCGCAATATCAAACCTTATTGAAAAACAGATTTTGATAGATAGTCTGGTATTGGAAATGGAGAAAGAAGAATTATTGGCTTTAGGCGGGACTATTGAACTGGGCGAACCGCCCAGACTATCATTGCATTCAGCTCAGAGAAAATGGGAAATGTCGGAGATCAATTTGTTCTTAAGCAAAATCAATGTCCCCCTGGAGTTAAATGGCGCGATGTCTCTTAGCGAATTTAACTGCACAGTTTCACCAACGTATATGGCGTATGATTTTGCCCTTGGAATTTCAGATTTGGATATTAATTACGGCAATTCTTATGGCCTGATCGGGATAAATGGAAATGTATTTTCTGATGGCGGGATTGATCAGATAATATTCGGCAGTTCCTTATTGGCGGATTCGGCATGGAGCAGGATTGATGGGGAAGAGCGAATAAATCTTGGAGGGATCTCATCGGCGATTGAAGCGGAAATTTCGGATAAAGAAAAGAATATTAACATTTCCGCGGGAGTTTCCGATTTTCTTGGCGGCAATTTTGATTTGTCCGCTTTCAGCGAGAATTTTAAGATCGATGGCGAACTAAACATAAGGAATCTTGATCTTGCCGAAATTCCACTGATATCCGCAAATGATAATGACACAACCATACTTGGGCTGCTTGACTTGAATGTTAAAATCGCAGGAGTCCCCGATTCGTTAAATACGGAAATGTCGGCTTCGTTGGAGGAGTTTTTACTTAAAATAGAAAATGATTCGCTTTACATTCCGCGCCAGGATATCACTCTTTCAGCGGCAACTGTTTTAAAAGATAGTCTAATTAAAACAGAAATTAATTATGATATTTCCGACGGCTTTTCTGGCGCGGGCGGAGTTGTTTTCCCCATTACAGCCAATGGCGGCGACAGCGTGATAGTTTCGTATGATCTGCATATAGATAATTCAATTCTACCGTCTTATCTTCCTGCGGCGATTTCTGCCGCTATTGGGGAGATCGAGCTTTCTGGAACCAGCGCTATCGAAGGAAGATTCACATCTCCTGATGATACTTTAGATTTTACAGGATATTCAAAACTCCATATAGAGCCGACGAGCATTGTAATGGATGATTTTCAAAGCATGCTGTATAATCTTGTGAACGTTTCCGAATTGCAGATAAATAAAAAGAGAATTTCCTTATTTTCAAATTCAAATATCGAGGACCTCTATAACGATTACTACTCCGATTTGGATCTTTCCGGAATGACTTTGGAGGGTGAAATAATATCGCTATCGGATACTATATGGCGGGTAATCGGCCTAACTCTAAGCATCCCATCGCTCAAATCAAGCCTGACGATAATGGGAGATTTGGGATACAGCTCAGGCGAACTATTTTCTAAAATGAATATTCATTTTGATTTTATTTCGGAAGAGCCTCTTGAGATATATGAAAATCTGTTGATTCGGGGGGGCTTAAGCGCAAATATAAAAACCTTTAGCGATCAGGAATATCTGGATTTTTCCGGGGATTTAAAAATTGCCGATATGCATATTGAATCGCCGGGCCTGTTTATGATTAGAGGAATAAACGGCACAGTTCCTTTTGGCGGAAAATTAAATTTATTAGATTCGCTTTTTGTGAAAACCGGGCGGCGGGCCGCGATCGCCGGATCACAATACCAAAGGGGGCGGCTAATTGAGATTGCGTCAAAAACGGTCGGACATGTAACAATTGATCTCATCGAAGCTAATCCTATTTATATCCGCGATTCAGAATTTGACGCGGTTTTTAAAGATGGAACCCTCAATATGCCATTTATGTCAGGGGAATTGCTTGGAGGCAATTTCTATGGGGGGCTCCGCGCAGATTTGCGAAACGTAAATATTCTTAGAGAAATTCCAAACTACGATGAGGTCCGATATAATTTTGATATGGAATTAGCGGGCCTTGATTTTAATCAGTTGATAATGGGAATGGGGCCTTTTAAAGAGAAGGCCGGTTTTGGGGCGGACGCCCATTTTCGGGGCCAGGGGATCATAGCGCCGGGGGAGGATTACTCTATCGCGGGGTCTTTTAACATTTCCGAGATGAGTCCTGAAGTCGCCGGAAGAGTGCTTGATGTAATTGATCCTGATAATGCAAATCCGAATGTCGCCCAGACCAAAAAACTTTTAAACAACAAGTTATTGGGATTCATAGATATTAGTTATAAACCCACAAGCTTTTCATTTGAGCTGAAACACGGGGCGCTTTATCCCCGATTATACATGGACCAGCCGTTTTTTGCCGATGTTATTCCGCTAATACGCATACCCATGCCGATAGAATATGGCCGCATTCCCGTGAAATCGTTAATAAACAGCATAAAGGAGGAAACATGGTGATAAATTACCGAAGTATATTAGTCATTTTAGTTTTGGCGTTAGGAGGATGTACGATAAGACCGCCGGAAGTAAATATTACATCCGAAAAAACGGCGCTGGAAAGACAGATGTTTGGAGAAAAAGTAAAAGTGTCAAACAATCCCTCTTCGATGATTGCTGTGTGGGCAGCCATGGATGGGATTAAAATGGAAAACCAGGATGATACCGACATGGCGCGCTACAAAGATGAGTTCTATAAAAGAAAACTAATGCTGGCGCAGGTCAGAAGACGGACAATGCTGGAATTTATAAACGAATTAAAGCGGCAAGGTTTAATCGGGGAATCTAAAGAGGGCAAATTGATCGTTATGGCGGACACTATTTCCCAGACAGGCCAGATTCAACGCATAGTTGAAGCGGAAAACCAGGATAGAAAAATAATTTTAGAATTCTATTTTGAGTCTCATGGAATAGAGGAAGAGCAGGAAAAACTGGCTGTTATCAATGAATTTTCGCAGGTAACTGCCAGGGTTTCTCCCGACAGCACATGGATAGAAGATTACGAAGGGAACTGGGCGAAAAAATAGATGAATCGTTTTTTATTTACAATTTTAGTCTTAATGATAGCGCTAATAGCGGCGGGGTCTTCGCTTGGCGCCGAAATAACATTGCCCCAAAAAGTGACAACTTCACTGAACCATGAATACGATCCCAGCATTTCTCCTGACGGAAAGCTTCTCGCATATACCGTATTATCTCAAGGCGATGAAAATATATGGGTGTTAAATCTGGAAACAAGAGAAAAAAAGCAGGTTACGTTTCATACATCGTCAGACTATTCTCCGTGTTTTGCGGGAAACTCGGAACTGCTTTTTGTATCCAGAAGAAAAAACGGACTGGGTGAGATTTACATCGCTGATATTAAAAATGGGAAAACAGAAAGATTATATGGCGGTAACGGGCCTTTTGATGACCCCGCTGTTTCGTATGATGGCAGGAGACAAGCGTATGTCAAAACTGAAAATATTGAAAATGCGTCGATATTAATTATTGATCAAGGTAAAATAATTAATGGGCCAGATGGATATTCACCGTCATTTTCAAAAAGCGGAGATACTTTGATTTATGCCGCTTTTGGAGATGGGGTTCAAAGCAATTGGCTCGGCCTTTTTGATTTGCACGATTCGTCGGCAGTCTATTTCGATACGGGCCCCGGGATTGTAAGCGGCCCTGTTTTTCTTAACGACGGTTTGACAATATTGTTTGAGAAGATATCAAACGATACAAATGGCGATGGCGAATTGACTTTATCTGACAGCTCAGAGCTGTGGAAGATGGATATTTCAACGGGCATGTCTCCATCGAGGTTCTATCCCGGATATGCTTTCTCCAACCCTGTTGTATCAAAGCGGGGAAATGTCTTTGTTGAATCAAAAGACGGTTTTATTTATTCAATTCTTGTTGACGGAATAACAAACAAACAGATTAGCGCGGATAAGCAGATATCGTTGTGCGATTCGCTGATAAGATATGCTATTGGCGGAGGGGATTCGCTTGTCGCGGCGCAGGCTTGTCTTGAGGGATATTATTATTATCCTGATAAATGCCGGAAATTGCTTTTGTTATCAGCCCTGCTATATTCGGCGATGGGAAGGGCCGATATTGGCCTTGATAATCTATCCAATGGAAAAATAAATGCCGATCCCGAATTTATGGATAAAATAATGTTAAGGGAAGCTGAAATAATATTTTACTATGGGGAAATCAAATATTCCGCAAGGGCTATGCAAAAGGCATTGGGTATTTGTAATGAGATAATGTATAATAATGAATCATCTGAAGGCGATATTCAAAGCGCTTATGAGTTTTGCGCCAGGTTGTACTTTTACAAAAAGATGTATAATGAAGGCAATAGCCTTATTGGCGAGGGGATGACCAGGTACTATAATGATAAACATTTCATCGCCGGCCTGGAGAAATGGAGCCTAAAATATACGGCCGCGAAATATCCCGGGGATAAGGGCAGTCTTGTCCCGCTTTATATTGACTATCTTGAAAAATACGAGCTTTACACTTTACTTTATGATGGGGCGATAAGCGATTTAATAGATTTATTATCAGGGCAGGAAACCGAAGCCGCTCTTGCCGATCTTGAAGATTTGCGCAATAACTATTCCCGGCATCCTTTGGTTTCAAGCTCTGCCTCTATGAAGCAGGCTGATATTCTTTATAAAAGCGGAATGAATTCTTTGGCTGAATGGCGGCTGAAAGAAATCGTCGGGAAATATGATGAAATTCCGGAATTGCGGTTTCAGGCCTTTGAAAAGTTAGCGGATATATACCGCGCATCCGGGGAAAAAGAAAAAGCAATAGCCGCAATCGATTCGGCTAATCTTTATATCGAGTATATCGATGAATATAATAGAAGTGTTACATTCAACAGAAAAGCAGCGGAATACTATTCTTTTCTCGGATTTGACGAATTAGAAACAAATCCCGGCGCGGCAAAGCAGTATTATCTTTCCGCCTTAAGCTACGATATCGAAAATTACAATGCTATCTGGGGGCTTGCCAAAGCCCTTTTCGTTATGGCAGATGAAAAAGATACAGGAGATTATATTTCTATAATTGGGCCCGGCGAACAATTAATATATTTGAGTTCAATGCGTCTTATTTTAAAATATGAAGAGAGCGGAAATGCCAAATATCTTAAGAAAGCGCGAGGAATCTTGTTAGAGCTAATTGATAAATACCCCGCGTATCCTTTGTCATATTTGTCTGTTGGCTATGCTAACTGCATCCTGGAATCTTATTCGGATGAGCCCTTGGGTTTGTATGAGGAAACGATTGAGGAATCTTTGATAGGATTATCGCTTCTAAAGGCAAAATCCCAACTCCATGCGCGTTATTATATAAATATCGCGGAGGCATATTTCGGGTTAAGACAGTATGAGGAAGCTTTCAAATATTACATGTTGGCAAATGACAATAATGAAACTCTCGGAAATAACGATAAATATTTAATTAAATATGGCGAATCAGCGTTTGAATCTGACAGTCTTTTGATTGCAAAGGAGTGTTTTCAAAAGCTTCTTAAAAAAGCGTCTGATTCAGGGGATAATAAGACAAAGGCATTTTGCGCCATAAAACTTGGAATGATTGAGCAGTTGGAAGGAGACCTATACAGCGCAGCGGACAATTACGAAAAGGCCAGAATATACTACTCTTCAAGAAACGATTATAAAACTGTTTCGGATATTTTGAAATCCCAGTCGTTTTGCTTTAAGGTTTCCGGCGATAACGAAGCGGCATCAAATTCCGCTAACGAGGCTTTGGGGCTTCTTGAAAAAACAGATATTGATAAGGGCCTGTATGATTATCGAGTAAAACTATCAATTTGGCCTTTTGGCATAGATGTTCCTCTGATTGAGCTTCTTCCTATGAGATATGGCGGTTCAATTTATCCCAAGGGATTTACGCCTGCGGGAAACGAGGCTTTCATTATGGAAATGTCAGCCAATAAAAATGACAAATTATCTCAAATAGAAATGGAGCAGAAAAAGATTGATATTTTCAAAGATGAAGAAGAAAACAGCATAGACTTTTTGGCGAGGCTGGGAAACATTTATTATAAGATCGGCTATTATGATTCCGCTGCGGTTTTCTTTCAAAAGGCTTATAAGCTTAGTATTAAACTCGAGGACTATCACGGCGCGTATATTGAATTGCTTAACTGGGCGGCTTCCATTTCAAATGGCAATCTAACCGCTGGCGAAGAGCAAATAAAGGAACTGAAAAGCAGCGCGCTTGACCTTTACGAATATATTCTGCCGGCATATCCAAATGCGAGGGCAAACCTTAAAAACATGGCCGGCTTGGCGGAATATCAACTGGCCCTTATTGAGAGATATGAAGAGAATATAACCGATACGTATGGCTTTAATAAATGGCTGTCAGATTTGAATAGCAAGGCCGGAAATGTCGAGGATAAATTATACAAGGCCAAGTATTATTTTAAAGACGCTCTTTTTGAATTAGCGCCGGGAGAATACCCCGTTATTGAAGCGAACCTGCTTTTGAATTCTGCTTTGGTTTCATCGCTTTTAGGGAATTACGATGATGTTTATTCGTTGATAAGAAACGCGGAACGTCTGGCTGTCAGTTCGGAATCGCAATTACTATACGCCCGTATGATAGGCTTGAAGGCCTTAATGGGAATGGCTGACAGGGCTTCAACCATGAAAATGTTAAGACAGGTGGCAGCAATTTATGAAAAATTACCGCCGGATCGAATTCCAATAGCTGAAATTCCGTTTATTGAACGATTGTACGCGGCCATAATTGAGAAATCAATTCAGGATAATAAAATAAAAGAGGGGTTATATTATCTTGAAGCGATGAAGAAAATTGTTAATGCCGCTAAAGCGAACCGATTTAAAAACTCATTTTATCAATCAGGTTTATTTAAGGCGAATATGAACCGGCTTAATCAGCTAAAGGGCGAAATAGCGGGCCTGAAATCGAAAAAGAGAAGACTCGAATCAATGGGGGCCGCGGGAAGTATTGAACTTAAAAAGGTTGAAGCGGAGATTCTTACAAAGCGCGGCATATATTTGAATATTAAGAGCGCGGCGAAAGCTCTTGACCCGATGGCATACTCATCGCTTGTTTTCGATATTTCCTCGATCAACTCTTTATTGAGCAACATCGGCACAGGCGAATTGTTCATTGCGCCCTACCGTATCGGAGACAGCGTTGTGGTATGGTTTGGAATCAAAAACAGCGTCTTTTTAACAGCATATATTGATGTAGAGGAACTTGCCAATTGTGATTTGCCCGGCATGGTCCAAAACGCCGATGTTGTAACGCTTGTATCATTTGACAAATCAAGCGATAATGTCGAAGCGTGGATCCAAAATCATTATGGCAATATCCGGATCAGAAAAAGTTATTCTTTAAATGATATATATAATCCTGCGCCGGATGAAATGAAGCAAATGAAAAATGTTTTGATACTCAAAGCGGATGGGTCTTCAGTTGATAATGAAGGCGCGGGAGAAATCAGCGCGGAAATAATGAACATTGATAAAGTATCGAATAACGCCGATCTTCGCGGTTATGGTTGGATTGTTATCGATGGCGCAATTAATATCGATAATGATAATATCTTGCTCTCGAAATGGGAGTCCGGCATTAAAACTAAAAGCGCGCTTTATCTAAAAGATATTACGCGTATTAAAAATAATGCTTTTGGGTTTATATTAACTAATATGCCTGAAAATATCACAAAACAGGACTTGGCATTGGTTATAAATATATTTAATAACGCCGGAGCGCATGCTGTAATAATCGTAAATGAAAACGGGAATGATGACAGAACAACTCAAAGCTTAAAGCTGTTTTTTGAAAATATAGAAAGCCTGTCTCCGTTGGATGCGTATTCTGCGGCGTTTTATTTTGCGGCGGGAAAACAATACTTACAGGGAAATATATCATCATCATATTATGGTGCTACCGGATGGAGCATCAAAGATGAGAAAATGTATGCGGGGAAACTATTTAATGAATTTGTTGTTATGGGAAACCAATCAGAACTGCTCAGGAAATGGGATGAGGCCGCTGCGTACTATGGAAAAAGTCTGAAAATCGCGAAAAGCGGGGATATCAATATAGGCTACCAAGCGGACGTGGTTTTAAAGGTGTTAAAAGCGCACCGGCATCTGGAAACATATAATGAAGAAGTTGAAAGAGGATATTCAAACTATATGAATATTTTCGATGCTGTTAATGACACGTTGAGCGCCGCAAGACTTAGCATTAATATGGCGGAAATTAAATTAAATAACTTTGAATATAATGATGTATTGGAATATGCGGCTAAAGGAATAGAATTGGCTGGCCATACCGGCGATTTAAACTTCCTTGCTTCAGGTAATTTTATAAGAGGAAAAGCCTATTTCATTAGAGGCGAAAACGAATTCGCAAAATCTGATTTTATACGAGCGATAAATATTTATACAGATTTGGGCGATCAAACTGAAGCGGCTAAAGTATGGTTGAATTTGGCGGAATTGTATAACAATTCAGGGAATTATTACTTTGGGGCGCGTGCGCTCATTTCAGCCCAATCATTAATGGGGCCCAATGCCAAAGACCGGATTCAATCCGAATATCTATATCAGAGAGCGTTTTTATTAAGTAAGAATTTCAGGAATGAAGAAGCCAAAGAGGTTTTGCGAGAGGTGCCAGACGCGCAAAAAAATGATCCCCGAATCGCTGTTCTAATGGGAGGGATATATTTAGCTCAAGGTCTTCTTGATTCCGCTTTGACTTATTCTCTCGCGGGACTACAGTCAGCCTCCTCAAACAGAGATAATTATATGCTCACGAAAGTCTATGAATTATTGGGCGATACTTACAGGATTGACAACAGGCATGAGGAAGCCCTGGTTCAGTATCAACTCGCCTTGGAATATTTCAGAAATAATGACATCCCGGCTTATCCGGCAATATTGTCGTACAAAGCGGCCTTGGCAAGCGGAGATAATAATCTGCCCGATGATTCGCTATTTATCAAAATCGCAAAGCAGTCCTCATCCGAATTTATTAAGAGTTTATGCATATATCAAATGGGAAGAGCCTCGCGTGAAAAGGGCGATAAAGAAAAAGCCGAAGCTTATTTTATGGAAGTCCTGAATTCTGCTGATAGCTATACAAAAAGATATTTAAAGTGGCGGGCATATTATAATCTTGGAGTTATTAATGAAAAACATTCATACCTTGCAAGCGCGGATTCAATTTCCGCTAATTATCCGCCGGAGCCTGATTTTATCGAAGCTCTTTATGGCCTTAACGAGTCAAAATCCGATCTGTATGAAAGGATGTCAGAATTCGCGGTTATAGATGGTGATATTAGCGCGGCTGCCGATTATAAAGAGCAGGCGTTTGCGGCAATAGTATCCGGCAGGCATTTTTCTATGGGCGTTTTTGATTCTATCGAAACAGACCTTTTGGATAGTTTGAATTATGGTTCGCATGATAGCGCCAATTATAAAATATCAATCAATGAAAAAAACATTTATGACAATAAAAGGTATAAGACATTATGGGGCCGGCCTTCAAATACCGGTGAAATCAAGAACAAACTTAATGAGGACGAATGTGTGATAAGGTTTTACCAGCATGAAAACGCATTAAGCGCTTCGTATATTGATAAAGATTCATTAATATTATACGACTATCCTATTGATATTGAGGATTTGGAATATGCCCTGGCACAATTTGAGAACAAATTGAAAAATCAGGTTGCGTCTGATTCGATTTTAGAAAAGTGGTATGCGGAATTGATTTCGCCATTTGAGGGATTAATCGAACAAAAAGAGAAAATTCTAATAGTGCCGGATGGACTTTTGCTTTTCTTCCCGCTCGAATCCTTGAAAGTACCGGAAGGCGATTACTTTTCAGAAACGTATTCTTTATGGAGGCGTTCATATCTTCCAACTGAATTTCCAAAAGGGGACGCGAGGATAATGATTCCATCATTGGAGCTTGAACAAACTTATAATTCTGATCTCGAATTAATCCAATATATAGCGGATCCATTATCGGAGACTTTTGAGGCAGCGTCCCGAGCGGTCAGATTCATGTCCGGTGAATTTTCCTTTTTCGAAAAATCATCAGATACCGGAAACAATGGCGTTTTATGCGCTGTAAAACCATTTGAGCGGGAAAACTATTTGAATTTAACGCTTCGGATTATTCTTAGCCAACGTGACGGATTTGATGGGTTTGTTTATGGGCTCTGGAATAGTACGAATGAGGCGAAATCGTCTTATTATTGGATATTTCTACAAGATATGACAAAAGGAAATGGCGCAAGAAAATCTCATAATAACGCGAAATCGTACCTGTTTGGCCATTTCGATGGGCTTCCATATTATTGGAGCGGTAATATTTATGTTGGACTTAATTAAATTGTATTTGGTTGACAGCCATGATCGGGCATGGTAAATTTTTATTATGAAGCTTCTTAAGGAACTTGAGAAAGATAACAGGGATAAGATATTCGGCCTGTTGCTTTGCGCTTTTTCACTGCTATTAATTATAAGCCTCTTATCCTATGATTTTGATGGCGACCACTCTAAAATAAAGGCTGTTTTTGATGGCGGAGATTTAGGATCGATTTTTTCCGGCCTTAATAATAGGGGAGGAGTTGTCGGGGCGGTTATCGCCTTTGGCTTATATGTGTTTTTCGGATACTTTTCCTTTCTAATTCCAACAGGATTGACGGCATGGGGTATAAACAGGTTTTTTGGAAAAGCCACAATAGCCATAAAAAAATGGAGCCTGATTTCTTTCGGTTTTGTAATTTCCCTTATGACATTGGTATCTCTCCCATCGGGCAAAGATTCTGAATCAATTTTGAATATATTTTTTGGCGGCGCAATAGGTCATTTTACAGCTTCGATATTATTGACATTGTTTGGATCAGTTTTTTCTTATGCTTTTATATTTTCTTTAATAATAACAGGCCTGATTGTTATCCTTCCATCGCTATTTAAGAAAACCGGGGGCTATGTTCTGGGGCTGATAACAAAATACCCCAAAGCGGCATTTACAGCGCTAAAAGCCAAACTTAACTTCAAAACTAAAATCAAGGATGAAGGCAGCTTAGGCGATGAATCAAAAAACGGATTTCTTACAGGATTAATCCGTATAAAAAAGAAAAAGAAGAACAAGGCTGATATTATAAGCGAGCATAATGACAGCGATGTGGCTTCTGAAATAGAAGAGGCTTTGCCGGACGATGAAGTTGGTCCTTCTAAGGTTGAAAAATCAGCGAGTAAAAAATCAAAAAGGTTTTCAATGCCCTCGCGAAACAAAGATGGTTATCAATTCCCAACTAGTGATTTATTGCACGATCCGCCGGAGCATATAAAAATATTGGATAAATCAGACTATCGCAAGACCGCTGAAACATTGCGCCATACGCTGTTGACTTTTGGTGTGGAAATAGATTCGGGCGAAGTCAGCATATACCCCGGTCCGGTTATTACAAGGTTTGAATTTAAGCCCGCCAGCGGAATAAAAGTGTCCCAAATAACAAATTTGGCCGATGATCTCGCGTTGGCAATGCAGGCCGAGAGAATAAGAATTGTTGCCCCGATACCGGGGAAATCCGCTGTGGGAGTTGAAATTCCCAATAGAGATCCGCGCGGGACTTACATTAAAGAGATTTTATCATCTAAGCAAATGCGGCAAGGAACAGCGGCTTTGCCTCTTGCTCTTGGGATGACAATTAGCGGGGAGCCATTTTCCGCGGACCTCGTTTCAATGCCGCATCTTTTGATCGCGGGATCGACCGGCTCCGGTAAATCGGTTTGTCTGAACTGCATTATTAATAGCCTGGTTTTCAATTTACATCCTGAGGCTATACGCTTTATTTTGATTGATCCTAAGCGGCTTGAACTATCGGTCTATGATGGATTACCGCACCTTGAAAGGCCTGTCGTAACTGATATGCGAGACGCGGAAAAGCTGTTGGGTGACGCTGTTCTTGAAATGGAAGACCGTTATCGGCGGCTGGCAAGGGCGGGAGTGAGAAATATCAGCGATTATAACAAGCGTGAAAAAGAGGTACTTCCGTATATAGTGATTATTGTTGATGAGCTTGCTGATATGATGATGAGCGGACTGAGCAGAATGGAAGCCTTGATTACCCGCCTTGCCCAGATGGCGAGGGCTGTCGGAATTCATCTTGTTTTAGCGACACAAAGGCCATCAGTGGATGTTATTACGGGACTGATAAAAGCCAACTTTTCAACAAGAATAGCTTTTCAAACTGCCACTAAGGTTGATTCCCGCACAATACTCGATGGAAACGGCGCGGAAAAACTTCTTGGCAAGGGAGATATGCTTTTTTCAAGGCCGGGATTGGCGGCGCCGATCCGAATTCATGGAGCTTTCATATCGGGTGAAGAAATAGAAAATGTTGTTCAATTTATTGGCGAGCAGGAATACAGGACAAAACCTATTGAGATTCTTGAAAAAAGCGTGAGTGGAAGCATCCCCGGCTTTGATCCATCCTCAGATCCGCTTTATAGAGAAGCGATTGAACTTGTAATAAGACATAAACAGGGTTCCGTATCGCTTCTTCAAAGGAGATTAGGTATCGGCTATCAGCGGGCCGCCAGGCTAATAGACCAGCTTGAAAATACCGGAATCGTGGGGCCTTATGACGGCAGTAAGGCGCGGGAAGTCCTGGTAGGCGAATCATATCTTGAATCTGAAGAGTTCAAAAAATGATCGGCTTTTTAGTAGCGTTTATTTTATTAAACAGTTCAGCGGATATAGAGCTTCTCAACGAGGTTTCGGACAGATATTCCTCTGCTGACGGCATTCAATGGGACATCGAGTCAGTTATATACTCGGATATTTTCGAAGAGTATGACACAACTTTGATAAAATTCAAGTATTATCCCCCCGACACGTTTTTAATTACAAGCAAACTGGAAAAAATCGCGGGAATCGATGATACGATTTGGGTATTGTCCCAAAGGCACAAGCAGATTCAAAAAAAACTCACAGACGGCAGCGTAATGCCGTATAATTTTATCTTAAGCTGGAGCGATAATTACAATTTAGAAAGTCATCATAAAAGCGGCTATAATTCTGTTTTTGAATTAAAAAGCAAGGGCGCGGTTTTTCCCGAAAACCTTTTTTTAGTGGCCGATGAGGAAAACAGAATTTTAAAAGTCAGATATCAGGATTCGAAGGGTGATGATGTTACGATGGTATTTAAAAAAGAAAAACTTAAACGCCCTTCGAAATTTGATAAATTTTATATAAAGATACCTGATGATTTTGAATTTTTAGACCTTACTGAATAGCCAATTCTTTTCGTTTCATTTTCATATCATGTTTTTTATATTGGAACCGGCGTTTTAAAGATTGGAGTTAAAAGACAATGTCTGTCGGCTCAAAGAAATACTACCTGGCCACGCTGGGATGTTCCAAAAACGAAATTGATTCTGAATCTTTGGAGGTGGAGTTGCGGACTGCGGGGGTTGCAAGAACAGATGATGTTGATTCCGCCGATCTTATTATTGTTAATAGTTGCGGCTTTATAAACGATGCCAAAATCGAATCAATAGACATGGCGCTTCAACTGAATAATTACCGGAAAAACGGATCATTGCTTGTAATGTGCGGGTGTCTTCCCGCGCGATATAATCTTGAGGACCAGCTTGATGAAATTGATCTGTTTCTTCCATCCGATAGGCATAATCAACTTATGCCATATCTAAAAAAAAGAGGCTGGCCGGTCGGTTCTTCCATTAAAAAGATCAAAAGAACTATTCCGCAAAATCCTTTTGCATATTTGAAGATCTCAGAAGGGTGCGATAATCGATGCACTTATTGCGCTATTCCTGATATGAAGGGAAGTTTCAGAAGCAGGCCGATTGAAGAATTGATCTCGGAGGCCGAATTTCTCTGCGAAAATTTCGCCAAAGAAATAGTATTGGTTGGGCAGGATACAACATTGTACGGCTCTGATAGCAGCAATATCAAAGGCTTGCCACACTTAATTGACCGACTGGTCGGGATTAATGGGCTTGAATGGATCAGGCTTATGTATGCTCATCCTGCCCATTTGAACGTTGAAACAATCGAGACTATCGCGTCTAACAGTAAAGTAGTCAATTACATAGATATCCCCTTACAGCATATAAATGATAATATCTTGCGAAAAATGAATAGAAAAACAGATCGCTCTCATGTGGAATCCTTAATAGCTAAAATTCGCTCTTTGATACCGGATATTGTATTGAGGACAACTTTTATTGTGGGATTTCCTGGTGAAACCGAAAGCGATTTTGCCGAATTGCTCGATTTTTGCGAGAGTATCCAATTTGATAATTTAGGAGTTTTCAAATACTCCCCTGAGGAGGGTACTCCCGCCGGAATGCTTGAAGGCCGAATTGAGGAGGGGGTTGTTGAGGAAAGATACTTGACTCTTTTGGACTTGCAAAATAAGATTTCAAAAGCGACATTAAGCAGGCGCGTAGGGGAGACCCATCGAGTTCTTTTACATGAGGTTGAAAATGAGGAGCGCTCGATTGGACGAACCTGGTTTCAGGCGCCGGAAGTTGACGGATGCACCTATGTTGAAAACCCCGGGGCGAAACCGGGTGATTTTGTCAACGTAGAAATAATTAGGGCGGAAGCTTATGATCTTTTCGCCCGGCAGATTTAAAAGGAGAAATTTGGTTTGTCTTTGATGGAGAAGAAATTTCAAAACAGGATGATTTTTATTTCCAGGCCTGCCGGCATTCTCCTTTTGATTTTGTACTCTCTTCAAATAGTGGCGACAGGATTTTTGATCTGGGTTTATTTGGATCAGAGAGAGATCATAGATGTACAAACACAGCAAATTAAAGAAATGGAAGAAAAGCTTCAAATTCTTGAAATCATTGAAGATTATCAGATCGGGTTTAAGGATAGTGAAATCACGCACCTTGCGGGGGTTATCTATGATGAGAGCGTTAAGTTCGGTATGGATCCGCTTTTAATTCTTGCGGTGATTATAACCGAAAGCTCTTTCAAGAAGCACCAAAAATCAAATATAGGGGCGGAAGGGCTGATGCAGATAAGGCCCTTTGTAGCAAAAAACGTTGCTGAGAAATGGGGAATCGATTGGCCGGAATCCAAAGGCTTATGGAATCTCAGCCTTAACGTTCAATTGGGAACCGCCTATCTATTTGAGCTGATTTTAAAATTCAAGGATGTTCGCAAGGCAATTATTGCGTACAACTTAGGAGAAACTGTTACAAGGGAATATTTATATTTCAGCGCGGCCCCGCCTGCTCTGTATTATGATAAAGTTAAAAAAAACTATTTGAAACTTCGGAGACAAGTTGAAGATATTGGATAATCGAAATATTATTTGTTTATTTATTCTCCCGCTTATTTTTGCGTTTCGGGCTGACGCCCAGGTAATTAGCAATGAGCAAGCTGTCATTTTAGCGGCGAGTTCGGGAATAGAATCGGCTTTTAGCAAAGTCAATTTTAAAGCCGTAAAAATTAAAGTCGGAGAAAATGAGATTTCCCGTCCCGTGGCGATAGGGCTGTCAGAAGGTTTCGATTTATTAAACGTTGATGTTGTCGGGAACGATGGGGCGGAATCGGATGTAAAAAGAATTGAATGTGATATTTTGGGATTTGATTTTAAATATGTAAATGGCGACTCAAGAGGCTTTCTCAGAAGTAAGATGCTAAAAAGAAAATTCAAGGCTTTTTTGAAGATTACTATTATCGATTCGGATATGATGTCTGTTTCGAAGATCAAGGATTTAACTATAGAATATGAGGACCAGATCAACCCCGAGTTGTCGGACCTTGTAAAGAGCAGGACCATTCACGCGCTGTCGCCTTCCTTCCCGCCGTCGGGGCTGAAGAGAATTATTGAGCCGCTTATTGTAACGGCGGCTATCGGTAGCATGACATACCTGTTTTTTGCGAACAGATGAGGAAAATATGAAGCTAAGAACAATTACAGTTTTGATTTTAATCGCGGCGGTTTTATTTTTGTTATCCTGCACTGGCGGTGGTTTTAAGGATAAATCATCTCCTCGCGAGCAATTTGACCATGCTCTGAAATTGTATAATAACAATAAGCATTTTAAGGCGCAAATGGCCTTTCAGCGGCTTATATATAGTTTTCCGGGACAATCATATATTGACACCGCGCAGTTCTACCTGGGCATGTCATTTCAAGGCATGCATCACTATCCCGAAGCTATAGGGGAATTCAGGCGGCTTCTTGCGGCATATCCGACTTCCGATTTCGCGGATGACGCCCAGTATCATATAGCCATGAGCTACTACAGGCAATCGCCCAAATATTATCATGATCAATCCGAAACGATTGACGCGATTGACGAGTTCAGCATGTTTCTTTCAAGGTATCCTCGAAGCCCATTAAAAGAAGAGGCACAGTTAAGGCTGAACGAGCTTTACGACAAATTAGCGAAAAAACTCTATAAAAACGGCGAGCTTTACCTCAAGTTGAATGATTACGAACCGGCCTTGATGTATTTTGAGCAGGTCCGCGATAATTACCCCAATACCGAGTGGGCTAAGCGCGCGTTTTTTGATACGGCAGAGGTAATGAGCAAACAGGGCCGTGTCTCCGATGCGTTGGAAACGTTTCAAAATTTCGTTACCGTGTTTCCTGACCACAAACTCTCCGAGAAAGCGAGGGAAAAAATTGCCAAATTGCAGCGACCCAAACCGGAGGGTTGATACTTGCCTGGATTAGGCATTTTAGGCGGCACGTTTGACCCTCCACACAACGGACATATAGCGATTGCCGAAGCCGCGCTCAAAAAGCTAAATCTCGAAAAAATACTTCTAATCCCCGCGAAACTCCCTCCGCATAAATCGCCCGATGAGATTTCATCCGATATAGACAGGCTGGAAATGCTCAAGCTTGCCGTGCAAGAAAGACCTGATTTTGAAATATCCGAGATTGAATTAAAAAGGCCAGGGTTGTCGTATACTATTCATACCCTTAAAGAGCTAAGAAGAATATATCCCGATAAAGAGCTTGTATTTATAATCGGAGCGGACAATATTTCAGAAATGGAAACATGGTACCAGCCGGACGCCATTCTTGATATGGCGGCGGTCGCGGCGTTTAATAGGCCGGGTTTTAGCCCGAAAGGCAAATATGCTTCAAAAATAGAACTGTTTGAAATGATACCGAACGAGATATCTTCAACGGCAATTAGGGAGGCCGTAAAGTCCGGTAAGGCGATTGCCGAATCTGTACCGATATCTGTGGAGAAATATATAATAAAAAAATCATTGTATAAGGCAGTATGAGCAGGCTAATTCTTATAGACGGTTCAGCGGTAGCTTATCGAAGTTATTTCGCGCTTATTCGGAACCCGCTTATTAATTCACGCGGCGAAAACACCGGCGCGGTTTTCGGCTTTATAAATTCGTTGAATAAAGTTATTAATGATTTTAAGCCTGATTATCTCGCTGTCGTTTTCGATACTCCCAAGCCGACTTTCAGACATGAAAAATATCCTGAGTATAAATCAACAAGGGCAAAAGCCCCTGACGAGCTGGTGGAGCAGTTTCCCTGGATCGACAATACAGTTGACGCTTTCAATATTTTCAGAATAAGCATTGAAGGCTTCGAGGCTGATGACCTTATAGGTACGCTGTCATTAAAGGCGGCTTCAGTAGATATGGAAGTTTTGATTTTCACCGGCGACAAAGATTTTTACCAGTTGGTAAACGATAAGATTAAAATCCTAAATACCAAAGATTATAGCGTGATGGATCCAAGCGCCGTTAAAGAAAAATTCGGCGTATTCCCTGAAAAGGTAATTGATGTTTTAGCCCTTATGGGGGACTCATCCGACAATGTGCCCGGAGTGCCCGGAATAGGCCCCAAAACGGCAATATCGCTTATAGAGGAATTCAATGATTTTGATACGATATTAAGCGAAGGCCCAGTTAAGAAAAAAGGCAAGCTGGCGCAATCCCTTGCGGATTTCAAGGACCAGGCTATTCTTTCCAAAGACCTTGTAACCATAAAGACTGATTGCCCGATAGAGTTTGATCTTGACAAGTTGGCCTTGAAAAGCCCCGATGTTAAAGCGCTTGTCGATTTATTCCGAAGGCTCGAATTTCGCGCGCTGGCCGAAAAATACGCGTCAACACAGGCGCAATCCCTTTTTGATTTATCTCCTTCGCAGGTGAAAGTCGAATATAAGCGCATAAAAAACCTGCAAGAGCTGGAAGATGTTTTGGATAAGGCGGCCAATTCCGGAGAAATCGCCATAGACACAGAGACAACATCGCTGTCATCTCTCGAAGCGCGGCTCGTGGGGATTTCGTTTTCTTACGAAGAGAAGAAAGCTTTTTATATTCCGGTCGGGCATGACAACGGCGAAAATCTTGAAATTGAAGCAGTGCTAAAAATATTCGAAAAGCTGTTTTTATCTGACATAAAAATAATCGGCCAAAACCTGAAATATGACCGCCAGGTCTTTAAGAACCACGGGCTGGTTATTGATAATATATATTTCGATACAATGATCGCCGCCTATTTGCTCAATCCCGGCAGGCGGGTTTATAATCTTAATAGCCTCGTATTGGAGCAATTCAACTATAATATGATGCATATTGACGAGCTTATAGGCTCGGGAAAAGACCAGATAGCTCTTAATGAAGTCGATATTGATAAGGCCGTGTTCTATGCCTGCGAGGACGCGGACTTCACTTTTCGCTTGAAAAAATATTACTCACCGGTACTAAATAAACTTTCGCTGAATGATTTGTTTTACAATATTGAAATCCCTTTGATAAATGTCCTGGGAGATATGGAAGCGTCAGGAGTGAATATTGATATTGATTTCCTGAAAGATTTATCAGTTCGGTATGGGGAAAAGCTAAACGGGATTGAGCGGGATATATTTGCCGAAACCGGAGAGGAATTTAATATTAATTCTCCAAAACAACTTGGCGTAATTCTTTTTGATAAGCTTCAGCTAAAATCCACTCGCAAAACGGCAAAAGGGGGCGCAAGATCGACATCGGTTGATGTACTGGAAAAACTCGCGGAGATACATAATGTTCCCAAGCTGGTTCTTGAATACAGGCATTTTAATAAGCTAAAATCGACATATATTGACGCTTTACCGCAGATGGTTAATGGCCAAACAGGCAGAGTACATACCAGTTTCAACCAAACCGTAGCGGCCACGGGAAGACTTTCGTCAACAGATCCAAACGTCCAAAATATCCCAATTCGTACAGATCAAGGCCGCGAGATTAGAAAGGCGTTTATTCCCGCGGGAGATGATTTTAAAATAGTTTCGGCTGACTATTCTCAGATCGAATTGCGGTTAATGGCGCATATTTCCCATGATGAAATAATGATAAAATCGTTTGAAGCGGATGAAGATATTCACAGGAGGACCGCGGCTGAAGTTTTCGGCGTGGATATCGCCGATGTTTCGGATGACCAGCGGCGTTCGGCGAAAACGGCTAATTTCGCTATTATTTATGGCGTTTCGGCTTACGGGCTGTCTCAGCAGTCGGAGCTTTCAATTCAGGAATCAAAGGAATTTATAGATGTTTATTTCGAGCGGTATCCGGGGATTAAAAAATATATGGAAGATATGATAAACTTTGCCCGCGAAAAAGGTTATGTCGCTACGATGTTTGGCCGGCGAAGATATTTGCTCGATATTAATTCAAAATCGGTACAGGCTCGACAATTCGCGGAAAGGACCGCCATAAATACGCCGATCCAGGGAAGCGCCGCGGACATGATAAAAATCGCCATGATAAAAATCGCCAGAGAAATTTCGGGCATGAAATCGAAAATGATTTTGCAAGTCCATGACGAGCTTGTTTTCGATACCCATAAAGATGAAATTGAAGACCTTGTTGAAATAGTCAGGAAAAATATGGAATCGGCGGTGATATTGGATGTCCCCGTAAAAGTTGATATCGGAATCGGCGACAATTGGCTGGAAGCTCATTAGTTTTTCCAGTCGATATAATAATTGTAAATGGCATTAATCGGATTAACAGGAGGACCCGGAGCGGGAAAATCGCTGGCGGCTTATTATCTGCGGCTTAAAGGCGCGGCTATTATATCAGGCGATGATACTGGCCGCGAAGTTATTGAATCGTTTCCCGAAGTTTTGAAGGATTTGGTAAAAGAGTTTGGCAAAACCATTCTGAATCCTGATGATACGCTCAACCGGAAAAAAATGGGGCAAATCGTGTTTAGAAATCCTGAAGCGCTGAAAAAACTTAACGCGATTGTTCATCCTTATCTGCTTGAGCTATTGAAAAACAAAATTAACAAGTCGAAAGAAAAACCGTCTCGAAATATTATTGTTGTCGATGCCGCATTAATATACGAATGGAAAATCGAAAGCTGGTTTGATTCGGTTCTTGTCATAACCGCAAAAAGAGAGATTCGCGTTAATCGTCTGATGTCCTTCGGCATGTCAAAATCCGAAGCCAAACAGCGCATTAGTTCCCAAATACCGCAGGTAGAAAAAGCTAACCGCGCCGATTATGTCATATCAAACAACGGCCACAAAATCGCCCTGAGGAATAAGATTTACGCCTTTTTGAAAACAGTAAAAGTAAATTGAACCTGCTCTTGAAAGGGAATAGTTCTTTGGGTACCCAGGATGGTACAACACGTTGATGGATATTATAAGATTAGCTAACTATTTTTTCGCGCCAGGTAATTGAAGTGATCGAAATAGCTGCGCCATAACCTCTCTGACGAAGAGAATTGATTCGATCCATAAAAATAATCGACGAGAGCCTCGCGCAGCCTTGCGAGTTCCTTCAGGCGAGGGTATGACTTGACGGAATCCAGGCTGAAATCAATCAACTCCAACGCTCGAACAGAAGCCTTTTGAGACAGTTGTTTATTCCTCTTCTTGCGCCAGTTAATGGCCCGGCCTACTTCGCTTCCGATATTAGCCATTTGTTCAGATAAGGAAAGCTGGCCCCATCGCTCAAGGGAAAGCTCTTTATGCTGAATGGTCACGGCAAAATCCACTTGTTTACTACTGCCGCAATTTTCATCCGGACGGTTTCGTCGTCAACGCCGCGCGACATATTACCCTGAGTCGGGCGCATATTTATCATGGAATCGTATTCCAAAAAATTATCGCCTTGTTGACCAGGGTAAAAATTGATTCCCCATAGGTTTTCCTGCATTGATCCGTTTTTGAGAAGCAGTGCCTCAAGGTCGGCATGCATTACGGCATCAACCGCTACCAGCTCCTTATCTATATCGACAACGGCCTTAACCATATCTCCAAATGTCCGTTCGGCGATCTTTTTCAGGGAGTCTTTGGCTATTGGTGTTTCCAATATTTCCATGATTGATTCTGCTCGGAAGCAGCCTTTTTATTTTACAAGGGTTGCAAGCCACTCCAACGCGCCCGGAGTTGCCTCCCATGCCGCGATATTCTCGTGGGCATAGAGAACGGCTTCATTGTCATCACCGAGCCCATAGTGCCCGGGAAGCGCTCGCGGTATCTTTTTGCGGCCAAGGAGGTATGATGGCACATGCTTGTTCTTATTGATGGCCGCTTTCAGCGATTTGCCGGCCACAGGGGAATCGCCGCGTTTCCGAAAATCAAGTAGCGCCCGGGAGTAATTCCAGAAAGCCATGCCATCTTCCTTGAACTGATTGAAAAGCTTCTCGGCATCCTTATCATGGCCAAGCTCAATAAGACAAGGCATTAAGAGATCCCTGATGCCCTGGTTATCGTTGGGGTTGAGTCGCAACAGGCCCCAGTAATGCTCGACGGCTTCTTCGTACTGGCCGGCCCCCCAAAGGATCTGCGCCAAGTTTGCACGGGCCCTCATGTATGGCCGCGTCTCCAGAAGGCCCCAGAAATGGCCGGCATCTTCCTTGAATGCTCTTCTGCCAATTGCCCTTTCGCCCGCCTTAACAGCCTTTTGATAGAGTTCGATGAGCTCTTCCAGAGATTCCGCTGTCTCCTCTGCAAGGAGAATATAGGCATCGGCGCAGTCAGCGGATATTTCAAGGGCCTTATTGGCCAGGGCCACTGCGCGCTGGCGGGTTGGCGCTTCCCAGGCATCATACATAATCTCCTGGGCCTTATCTACAGCGCTGGGTTTACGGCCGGTCATTCCGCCGGCGATGCTTGACAGCACGCTTTCCATCGATTGTATGGGAGGTAAGGATGCCTCTGGCGCTGTGTTGGAGTTGTTTTGTTTGGGTTTCTTTTTGGGTGTTTTCTTACTCATCTGAGTCCCTCATGGTTTGAGCTTTTCCCGATTTCTCGGACACGAAGTCAAGATACTTTTCTCATTTCCTCAAATTCAGCCGGAGTTAAATACTCCAAAGCTGAACGCCTTCTCTTATAATTATAATAAATCTCAGTGTAATCGAAAAGCCTTTTCCTTGTCTCCTCTCTGGTTCTGAATCGATACTGGTATATCAATTCAACCTTAACGTCTTGAAAAAAGACTCCATTACCGCGTTATCGTAATCCCGCAATCCCGCCTTTGGCGGGACTCATGCATTGAGCTATCTGCTTATCATCCAGAATCTTGCGATAGCCAAACGCCGTGCGGATCATGTCATATCAAACAACGGCCACAAAATCGCCCTGAGAAATAAAATTTATGCCTTTCTGAAAAAAGTAAAAGCAAACTTATAAGCTAAGCGGATTGATTTTACTTGCGTTGAAGATAGAAAACATATAATAAATCACCTTATGCATTTTTACGGTTTTCTTGTAAACAGTGTTACCGTAGTTTTGGGGGCGGGAATGGGTATTCTGGCCGGCTCCCGGTTGCCCGATAAATTAAGGACAATCATTTTATCGGGTTTAGGGTTGTCTACCATAATTATCGGGGCGAAAATGGCCCTGGCTACAAACCATCTTTTCATGGCCGTAGGCTCCGTGGTATTAGGCGGAGTAATAGGCCAGCTTCTTCAAATTGAGGAAAGGCTTGAAAATTTGGGTGAGAAACTTAAACTCAAAACCGGTTCGTCATCATCAACCTTTGTATTGGGTTTCGTTACCGCGTCTCTTCTTTTTTGCGCGGGGCCCATGACCATTGTCGGTTCGCTTGAAGACGGTTTCGCTCAAAAAGCTGATCTGATTTACATTAAATCCTTGATGGACGGCGTGGCGGCCACAGTTCTTTCCGCCTCGCTTGGAGCGGGGGTCCTGTTTTCCGCGATTACCGTATTTTTGGTTCAAGGCGCGCTTACCGCGTTTGGATCGCTTATCGGGGACTTTATCTCCGAAAATATCCTCAATGAGATTGGAGCGGTAGGCGGATTTCTTATCCTCGGGATTGGATTTAATTTACTGACAGACGCTAAAATCAGGGTGGGCAATTTTATTCCCGCTCTTGGCGTTGTCGCTCTGATGGCTTGGTTTATAATTTAGTTTGGAACCATGGATATTCTTAATCGGTTAAAGGAGATGGAATGAGTTACGCTAAACTTCTTGATATGCGCCCGGATATTATCAAAGAAAAATTGGGCGCGAATTCTAAAATTTGTGTAATAAACGGCAAGGATATTTTTGAAAATATTCGTGATGAAAAGATTATCATTATGGCTTGCAATACCAGAATAAAACATGTTATTCCCGGCATTATGAAGGCGGCCATGGAGACAGATTCGTTGGTAGCGTTTGAACTCGCAAAATCCGAATCAGATCTAAATGGCGGCTATACTGGCATGACACCGCAGGATTATTTCGATATATTAGCCGCTTATGCTGATCAAATTGGCTACGACAGGCCGTTTATAATCCATGGCGATCACCTGACCGTGAAAACAAATAAAGAAGACGACATCAAATCGACAGTTGATTTGATAACCGAGCTTTTAAGAGTGGGATATACATCTTATGCTCTCGACGCCTCTTTCAATGAGGAGGAAGATAATATCGCTATAACATCGAGAATGGCCAAGCCGATAGCGGAATCGGGGCTTGCTCTTGAAACCGAGGTCGGGGAAATAAAATCGGTTGGCACGAAAGCCGAAATTACCACTGTCGAAGAAGCAAAAAACTTTATTGACGGCCTTCGGGATAATGGAATAAACCCTGATCTTCTGGGTATAAACAACGGTTCTAAGCACGGCAATTACCTTGAAGGCGAGGCGATTTCGATTGATCTGGAACGGACCGGGCTATGTTATGATGCAGTTAAAAGTTCCGGGGTTTGTATTGCTCAGCATGGAATTACAGGCACTCCGCTTCACCTGGTGGGGAAATTTGCCGATTATGGAATAAGAAAAGGTAATGTCGGCACGGAATGGCAGAATATCGCTCATCGAAATTTGCCGGGCGATTTGATGGCGGAAATGAAAAACTGGGCTTCTAAGGCGGGAAAAGATTTGAAATTCGCTACAAAACAGTATTTCGATGAAATAAGCGATATTCCCGAAAAATATAAGATAGCAATAGAGGAGGAATCCCGCAAAACAGCAATTGAGTATTTTCAGGCTTTTAGAGCGGTTGATTCGGCGAAAATGTTGGTGGAAAAGGTTTCCTGATGAAAAATATGCTTGACAATATCAAAAATAATTATATTTTGGGCTTATTCAAGACAGGAAAGGACCTGCTTATCGCAACTTGCTAAAGGGTTTTTGTAGACAAAAATTGAACAACGATTAAGTTATTTCTACAGTACCCGTTAGTTGGTATGGCTTTGGCTTGAATTTAGCCGAAAGCTGTTGATAAGGAGAATTTTATGAATTACCTGCTTGGATATTTCAAAAAACTTTTTACCATTAATATAATCGTATTCGCGGCAAATTCTTATGCCCAATCAGGTTCTGTTTTCGATACGGATGTTCAGGTTATTAAATCCGACAATTCTGGTATTACAATAAAATATTCTGTTCCTGATCCTGAGTTTGAGGATTTTGAAATAGAAAATAGAGATTATAAATCACTGGAGATCTCCCGAGCCGGGCAGGTTCGTGTCGAAGGGCAGGTTCAGATTCCAGTAAAAATAATCCCGATTGGAATTCCTCCCGGCGCTGGTGTTAATATCAGCGTTTTAAATAGCGAATATATGGATTACCCTTACGTACAACTTGCGCCGTTTTTTGCTCGGGGTACGCAGGATGAGTACACTGCCGCATATTCTTCGGCCAAAGCCGAGAACCCGTATATTCCATCAAGCATGCCGTATATTCTTTCTACTGAGAATATAAGAGGGCTTAACGTTGCCAGAGTTGCCATTCCCACCGCGAAATATTCTATTTCAAAGCATGAGCTTTCGGTTTTGAAATCAATGACGCTGCGAATAAATTTCACGAACTCCGGCAGTGTTTTTGAAGCGGGTTATGGAAATTCCGGAAAAATATATAATAGAATTTTTAGAAACATAATCGCGAATTATAGCGAAGCCCAAAGCTGGTTTCAGCCTCGATCAGCCAGGCCGATGGTGGGAGCGTCAGTCGCTTCTTCTCCATTTGATTCGGCTTCAACATGGATCAGAATAGAACTGGTAGCCGAGGGCATTTACAAAATAGGATGGCTGGAATTCAGCTCTATGGGAATTGACCCGCTAAGCATTGATCCCGATCAGGTACGGGTTTTCCACGGCGGAGATAGAGAATTACCGATTGATAATGCCATATCCCGCCCCATTTTAACCGAAATTCCAATAGATATATTGGGTGGCGATGATGGACAATTCGATAATGGCGACCTCATTGTTTTCTACGCTAATTCGGTTGATAGCTGGCAATATTCTGATTATCATAATCGGTACCATCATTACAGAAACCATTATACCGACAAAAATGTCTATTGGCTGGCGATAGACGGTAGTTTTTCATCTTTGCCCAACCGGTTTAATCAAATCGATGGTTCACCGGGCGGATCATACGATATATCTGTCGATAATTTCAAATGCAGGTATCAGAAGGAATTTGATTGGATATTCTGGCGTACTTTACCTACATCGTTCATAAGAGATTATTTTGATTGGTACTGGGGCTTTGGAAAGACGTTTGAAACTTCTGTGCAGCTTACAGACTTAATTCCCGCTGGCGAAACAAATGTATATGTCAGGCATCGTTCCGGCTTCCCCATGCTGATGGTAAATGGCGGTGAATTTATAAACAGTTCGGCTTTTAATGATTCTTCGTCATTTCGCTATTCCTCTTTTAATTCCGAAGATTTCACAAGCGGATTGAATCAAATAAAGGTCGAAGCTCCTACTGATTTTTATTTTGACAATATCGAGGTCCATTATCCTCGATGGTTGAAAGCGGTTGACGGCAATCTTCGTTTTTCACAGCCTGATACTTCTGGCGTAATTAGATATAATATGTCCGATATTTCAGGGTCTTTTATTCTCCTTGAAATCACAGATCCTTTCTCGCCAGCCGCGATAATCAACGCGGAGATTAATGGAGCCAATTTAACCTTTAATAACAATGCCGATAGCGGGTCGCATAAGGAATTCTATATTTCAACATTAACGCGCCTGAAAAGCCCCGGAAATGTAAGTATTTATGAACCTGATAATTTAAGAGACATTTCATCGCCGGATAATCGGGCCGATATCATTTTGGTTACACATGATGCTTTTGAAGACCAGGCTCTACGTTTGGAAAACCTAAGAACCGAAGAGTATGGCTTAACAACGAGAGTAGCGAAAATTTCTGATATTTACAACCAATTTTCATGGGGTTTGACAGATCCGGTCGCGATAAGAGATTTCCTGAAATTCGCTTATGAAAACTGGCCCGAACCCGCGCCGACATTTGTGACGCTTTTAGGTGATGGGCATTATGATTATAGAAAAAACCTGGGCGGGGCAAATCAGAATTTTATTCCGCCGTATGAAAATTCTACGGTAATGTCAGATGAGCATTTTATTTATTTCGGGCCTTACGGGTATCTTGATTCTGATACAAACTCGGTACCTGATATGATGATTGGCCGGATCCCCGCCAAATCGGAACAGGATGCCGAGGAGATGATTGACAAATTTGTAAATTATGACAGCGATCCCGATCTTATGCCTTGGAGAAATAAGGTCGTTATTGTAGCGGATGACAATCTTCACCCGCCCAATAGCATAATGGAAACTATTCATACAACGCAGGCGGAAGACCTGGCTAATAGTCATGTCCCAGGCAGGTTTGAGGTGGCGAAGATTTATCTTGTAGAGTACCCGCTAAGAACGGGAGGCGAAAAACCAGAGGCAAGGGAAGCCTTAATTGGAGCGTTTAACTCCGGGGCTTTGATAGTTGATTGGATCGGTCATGGCAGCCCGGGCCTTTGGGCGGACGAGCATATCTTCAGACGTTCACAGGATATCGCGAGGCTGACAAACGCAAAGCGTCTTCCGTTAATATATACAGCCAGCTGCTCAATCGGATTTTTTGATGGCCCTTCGACAGAAAGCTTCGCTGAAGAATTACTAAGGTCGAATATCAGGGGAGGCGTGGCTGTTATTTCCGCGACCAGAGAAGTTTACGCGGGCGCAAACGCCCAGTTGAACGCGAAAGTTTATGATTTATTGCTGGGTAGCGACTCTGTTGGCATAGGCGAGGCGTTATACACCGCAAAATATCTTCGTCATGTTCAAACGTCCGAAAATGATAGATCATATATACTCCTTGGCGATCCATCTCAGATCCTCCAATTCCCGAAATTTGATGTGCAATTCTCAACTGCCCCTGATTCTATTGTAGCTTTAAGTGTTGAGTCGGTCGCTGGCGATATTATAGATAATAGCGGAAACTCAATGTCTGAATTTAACGGTACCGCCTGGGTAACGGTGAAAGATGGCACTCTCGATAGAACTGTCGTGCTCCGCGACCGCAATAACAATCCAATAAACCGAAGCGTGAGCTTTAAAGCTCCAGGGACAACCATTTTTATAGGCCCGGTTGATGTTATAAATGGCCATTTTACAAGCCAGTTTTTCATTCCCAAAGATATTTCCTATGGCAGCCAGGGAGCGAAGATCTATATTTACGCCGAAAACGGAAGCTATGACGCGGCTGGCGTAGTCGATTCCATTCTTGTTTCAGGATCAATTCCATCCATTCAGGATTCTATCGGACCAACTATTTCTCTTTCGGCAGGCAGCAGGAATTTTGGGGCTGGTATTACAATGACGCCGACAACTTTTATTCTATCAGGTGAAATCGAGGATGAACACGGTGTGAATATTACCGGACAATTAGGGCATGCAATTGTTGTGAAAATTGACAATGGCGAAGTTTACGACGCTGATGTTACCGACAGTTTTAGATATAATAGAGGTGAGCATACCATTGGGATATTTGAAATCAGCCTTGAATCATTACCATTGGGCGATCATGAGATTTCGGTTAAAGCGTGGGATAATTTTAATAATTCTACGCTAATTACAAAGAAAATCGAGGTTGTTGCGTCGACCCGCCTCGAGCTTTCTCAAGTGATGAATTATCCTAATCCCATTAGAAACTCAAACGATATTACTACTTTTCAGTATTGCCTGAACAATAATTTTGTTGAGCGCGTAAAAATAAGCGTATTTACAGAATCAGGAAGAAAAATAAAATCATTTGACTTAACGTCATCGCAATTCACAAGTATGGATTGCAATTATGTTGATTGGAACCTTAAGGATGCTGATGGCGACGAGCTGTCTAACGGTATTTATCTGTATAAAATATCCGCAGAGGGTATAAATTCCGAAGGCCGGAAAATGACAGCGGACGAAGTAAAAAAACTTGTAATATTGAGATAAAACAATGGTATCTAACGCCGACAATTAAAGAAAAGATCATATTTGGAGGATAGAATGAAAATATGTAAATTCGCGGCCCTTTTTATTATAATTTTAACTGCGGCTGCAGCCGCCCAGGTATCTCAAACAGCCGTGCAATTTCTATTAATCGCGCCCGGAGCAAGAGCTGGAGGAATGGGCGAAACTTTTGTCGCTGTCTCGGACGATGCCACCGCTGTGCATTGGAATCCCGCGGGGTTGGGCCGTTATCCTCTTACTGGAAGCTGGCTAAGTTTTAAGGTTGCCGAAGACGAAATTATCGGCGGTATTGTATTAGTTAAGAACAACCTTCCTGAAGTTAATTTCAGGCAATATGATATTTGGGGCATTGTTAACGGCCAACTTTCTCGGATGGAAGAAGGCAAATGGATTACCGGCACACAGCATATATTGAAACGCGAATCCTCTCTTGAATCGATGCTGTTGCGTTACACCGGGCTTGAGGAAGAACAGGCGCAGGTTTATATAGACCGTCTTGCCAGGGCCAATAACGAAATTGCTCCGGAAGCAATCGATTCCCTTTTTGATGTCCTCAAGTCAGTTCTCCCCGAAAATTACAATTATCTGGAAGACATTCAGTATGGGTTTGAGAAGCTCCACAAATCATATTTACGTTTAAGAATTAAAACCTCGGGGTTCAACGAAATAAAATCTGATATCGAGACGGCAGCGGGACAATCCCCGCCCGATGAAGACCTTTTAAATCAGATATCTTTTGGGTTTGACCGGGCCATTTCACCAAAAGGCGACAGGTCTGTGTGGCTTCCATACGACCTTATTCTGCCGGATTCAATTACCTGCCTCAGTTCTGACGATAAATTTGTGTATGTCGGTACTCAGGAAGGATTTTTCAGACTAAATCCGGCAAAATTCCAGTGGACATCCCATACTGCTGAAAAAGACTCGTTGCCCTCCAATCATATTACGGCAATCGAAAAGGCCGCCGGGAGAAAAATGCTTATTGGAACCGATAAAGGTATTTTCGTTTTTACTGGCCGGAAAATTATTCCATATAACGCGGAAGCAAAAGCGCCGTCCGGTTATGTCTCCGCGATTACAGCCAATAGTGATCGCGACATCTGGATCGTATCTGATGGCGCTTTATACCATTACGATGGTTTCAAATGGCAATCCGCGCGTGAAGAAGCAATTTCTATAGGCGAAGATGTATCCTTAACAGTAAAACGGTTTTATGGAATGTATGGGGAAGCATGGCACCCGTCGCTTATGGAAAAAGTAACACTCGCTAACGCTGGCAAACTTGATTCAGTTGAAGCAGGCAATTCGATTTATATGCCCTATGATTTAGGATACAAAGGAGAGATTACCGCCTTGAGCGTTACTCCCGATGGCAATCTTTGGATTGGGACATCGCTGGGTATTGTGCTTCTAAATAAAGATGGATTCAATCACTTTGGATATAAGCCTGTTGAAATTCCCCAGGAAGGATTAACTTTAGAAGAATTGGCCGCCCAATTTATTCCCGAGCGCGATCCTGAAAAAATATCGGCCTTAATAAACCTGATCATGGAATATAACGGGCTGGAATCAGGCGAGCTAATACCCGGTTCCAAGGTTTTTGTTAATGCGAACCCTCTGGCTTCAAATATCTTGGCCGTAACCAAAATCTCCAATAAGAAGGCTTTGGTTGCGACATCTTATGGGACAATTGAATATAATAAAGGCAACTGGAGCCGGATTTACAACCTGGGCGAAACCGGTTCGAGGGTTACTCAAATATATGAACGGGGAGGCGAGCTTTGGTTTGCCTCCGCGGACAAGGTAATTGTTTACGCTTCCGCCAAAAAGCACTTAACATTTATGCACTCAAACTACCTTGTTCAGCTCGCTGACGATTTATACTATGATTACTTTTCTTTCGTATATCCAACCACCGAATGGGGGACTTTCGGTCTTGGCGTTACATTTTTATCGTATGGGAGCCAGGAGAGAACGGACGAATTCGCGAATGCCCTTGGGTCCTTTGTTTCTTACGATTTGGCGTTTACGCTTTCCTACGGCACGCGGATAGCAGAAAACCTTTCCGGAGGCTTGTCTCTAAGATATATCAATTCACATCTTGCCGAAGTCGGGGCCGGCTCCGAGAAAGGCAAAGGAACAGGTTATTCTCTCGCGGTTGACGCGGGCGTGTTATATGATTTATCCCGAAGCCTAACGCTTGCGGCGAATGTCTCAAATCTCGGCCCGGATATCGCGTATATTGACGCGGACCAGGCGGATCCTCTCCCAAGAAAACTTGCCCTCGGTTTTAATTACAAACTGGTAGATTCGCCATTTAATAAAGTCTTGATTCTTGGCGAGGCCGACAAGCTCCTTGTCGATATGAATGATAATTTTACAACAGAGATTGAAGAGGTCATTCCTCATCTGGGAATCGAGTATTGGTATTCAAATTATGTTGGCTTGCGTACAGGATATGTTTACGATGATAAAGGGGTGCAAAAGTATGTTACGTTGGGCGCCTCTTTGCAATACGCGAATTACAGATTTGATTTCTCATATATACCATCAACAGACGAGAAATATAATCGTCTTGGAAACACCATGCGCTTTTCGATGAACGCGGGATTTTAGGGCGGTGAATCGATTCCAATCTTACTTTCTCGCGATCTCTTTTGGGATCGTTTGCCTGGCGGCTGCAACAATATCGGCCCAAAACAGGGTTATTCCCGTTAATAATATATACCCGATTGATAACGGGCCGCTTGGCAATAATGCCAGGCAATGTATATCTGATGTATCGCAAAAAAACCTTCTTGGCCTTGAAAGAGCGCACCCTCTTGCATTGCCCTTCTCAAGGCAGGGGATACCTATTGAGGATTTAGGCGCGTCGGTAACCGTCGATACAACCATAAAAATCCTATGTTTGAGGGTAGAGTTTATAAAAGAAGTCCCCGATGAGCCCAGAACTACCGGCGACGGTACTTTCGATATGCGTACATATTCGCAATTCGAAACCGAGGAGGGGCACTTCATCGATCCGGCCCCGCACGATAAGGCATATTTTAATTCCCACATGATGGCATTAAGAAACTACTGGTATGCCGTATCAGACACAACTCTGGATCTTGATTGGGACATCTTTCCATTGGAGGACAGCCAGACCTATCAGCTTCCCGTGCGCATGTCGTATTATGGAGCGGAGGGCGATTCGGGATGGACCGACCCTCGCGACCAGCTTGGGCATTTCTTTATCGACGCTATAACCCTCGCTGATACTTCAGATCCGCTTATTGATTTTTCTTTGTACGATGCGCTGATAATCTTTCATGCTGGGGCTGACCAGCAGAATAATATCGCCTTTATTGACGACACCCCTGATGATTTTTTTACAGGTTTTATTCTTATGTCTCAACCGATCATGGTCGATAACGGCGCGGTGGCAATTCAGGAAGGGATTTTAATGCCGGAGGCTGTTAGCCAGGATAATAGAATAACCGCGTTGAATTCGGTTATGGCCCATGAGTTCGGACATCAATTGGGATTGATCGATTTATATAATACGTCCAACTTTATGACACAGGTTGGCGATTTCGCGTTGATGGACAACAACGGACTTTCTGTTGGAGTCCAGCTTTCTGATAATTTCTCGACGGTTGGGGGAACATTGCCGGTAATGCCGTCGGCCTGGTCGCGGGCCTTTTTGGGTTTCAATATTCCACGGGAAATTTCTTTTGGCGATAATATAGAGATATCGGCGGCCGCGCAAAGCCATGCCGGTATGGAAATAGTAAAAGTGCCGATAACCGAATTCGAGTATTTTCTTGTCGAAAACCGCAAACTGGACGTTGATACTCTACCGGCAGACTATCCATATAGTCTGGATAACGCCCTGATTGGCGATGAAACCGGCGTAATATTGGGGCCCGGATATGGGGTTTGGGAAAATGGCGAGCTTGTATCATATCTCGATTCCGAATATGACCGATTGTTGCCGGGTAATGGAATTCTTATATGGCATGTTGACGA
>CAZKYQ010000001.1:15881-31492 GCA_964556975.1 uncultured Ignavibacteria bacterium | reverse complement strand
TTCATAACGGGTATCTCGAGTGTTGATACGCTAATGACGGTGGATATTGATATAGACTGGGTAATGCCCGGCTGGCCGCAAATGAGTTTTCCTTTTGGCAGTTCCGATCCTGTACTCGCCGATCTGGACGGAGATGATTCTCTTGAAGTGTTAATGGCGGCCAATGAAAATCTGATTATTTACCGTTACAACGGAGAAAAGTTTATTCAAAATAATATATCTCTTTCAATAATGAATTTCGATTTTACGCAAACTCTCATTCCCTGGGGGGTTGCCGGAATTTGCGACACAACGATTACGGGAAGACCGGTGCCGGCGGATTACGATGGCGATGATACTTTAGAAGTCGCGCTTATAACAGAGTCGGGTTTTCTTTATCTATTTGAGCCGGTTGTCAGCGGGAGAAAGGCCGGACTTGTAACCGGGTTTCCCATGAAGTATTCAAGTTCGGGCCGATTAGCTCCCATAGCTGTTGAATTTGATTCGATCGCGGGAGCCGAAGTATTGGCTTTTGATGATACTGGAGGGGTGCATATAATATCGGGCTCTGCCAGTGATAATATCGTCTACAATTTCAACGCGCCTGTTTTGTCCGCCGCGGCATATACGGTAGAAAACAGAAATGTAATAGATGCCGCTATCGAAAATGAAGGCGGGTTCGTCTTAATTAGGCTTAGCGCGCCGGATGGATCGCTGGCCTTTCAATTGGTTTTTGAATCGGGACAGCTTTCCGACGAGACGTGCCATATAATTTCGGCTGATATTGATAGAGATAGCGGTTTGCCGGAGATAATAGCGGTATCTTCAAATTATATTAGCGTGATAGAAGATGATGGTACAATCAAGTGGCGCAAAGGTTTTGATGGCTGGATCGGGCGGCCCGCGATTGGCGATATTAATTCCGATGGGTTCCCTGAGATAGTTGTTGCCGGGGATGCTAAAATATACGCGTTAAATTTCGGCGGCGCTTTACTTTCGGATTTCCCAATTGACTTGGGCTTTGTTGATATTGAGGGTTATATAGAGAGCGCGCCGGTGTTGGCGGATTTTGATGATGACGCCAACCCTGATATAATCATTGGCCTTCCCGATGGGAGCATCTGCGCGTTTAACTATAAAACGGATAGGATAGCGGGGTTCCCTCTTCCGAGCTCTTTCGGAATAAGCAATGCCGCCGCCGTTGCCGATCTCGATAGCGATCGCGATATTGATATTTTATCTGTTGAAGAATCAGGATATATAACCGCCTGGGATATTTCGGCCAATTATAATCGGATCGACGTTCCCTGGGGCATGTCGGGGGGGAATATGAATAACAGCGGTTATCTGGAGCTGGCATTTGAAAAGCCTGTCGTCTCAACTGATACGCAGCTGCCTGATAATTCGGTTTACAACTATCCCAATCCGGCTGCGAATTCCACGACCATCAGATACTATTTGAACAATGATTCGGAAGTTAGTATTGATATATTCGATTTCATGGGAGAAAATATACACTCGGTTGATCTCGATGGTTCCGGACATATGGACAATGAATATGTTTGGGACTGTTCGACTGTCGCGTCCGGAGTGTATTTCTGCAGAATTGAAGCCGACAATGGTTCAGCTAAGAAGCATAAAATTATTAAGATAGCTTTGGTAAAGTGAGTTCTGAGATTAAAATTTGAGGAGGTATTGAATATGCGGATTATAACAGCGTTTATATTGACAATATTATTGGGGGCCGCAAGCGCTTATTCGTCGTCGAGCGGTCTTGTAAAAATAAATTCCATTAAAGATCAATTTGTTGAAAATAGCCTGTCGATGGAAAAGTATTTCAAAAGCGAGATATCATTTAAGAAAAGCGATGGTGAAGACCAGCTTGGAAGCATATATGAATATAATACAAAATCTCCCACGAAGGCATTCCTGTTTTCGCTCGCGGTTCCGGGCGCCGGAGAGTTCTACCTTGACCATAAAATCAAAGCCGGTTCGTTTCTTGCCGCCGATATCGCTTTGTGGGCAGGTTATTTTATTTTCAGAGGCAAGGCCAGAGACAAAGAAGATGAATATAAGCAATTTGCTGATATATGGTATCACCCTAATGATTATTTGGAGTGGTGGAATATGCAAGATTCAATTACGCAACAAGCCTATTCTCATAGGTTGCCTGTGGATAGCAGCGGAAGTCCAATACACAACTACGAATATTACGAAAACATAGGAAAGTATCATCAATTTCAGATCGGCTGGGATGATATTTGGCAAAGTCCGGAAGATACGGTGATTGACTCACCTTTAAGATCACAATACCTTGATATGAGAGCGAAATCCAACGATTATTTCGCGACCGCAACAACGATAGCTATGGTGTCTATTGCCAACCACATAGTTTCGGCTTTTGACGCCGCAATCGGCGCAAAAAGGTTTAACAAGGGAGCAAAGCAATATTCTCTCAAGTTGAAAACCAAAAAGTACGATGGCAAAACAACGCCGTTCCTTATGTTGTCGGCGAAATTCTAATGGCAAAAATGATACGATATTTTTTGATGATATTCACCATCGCGTTTTTACATTTTGGTAGCGCGGCTTCTCAGACCATATCTCAAAAGATGACGGCCGGTTTGGAACGTCTTTCACAAGATGATGATCTGAATATTTATGATTTTCCGTCGGAGCGAGAAAGCAGGCCAGGCGATAAATCAAAATGGAAAGCTTTGGGGCTGTCTATTCTAATGCCCGGCGCAGGGCAGTACTATACGGAATCCAAAGGCAAGATGATGTTTTTTGGCGGAGCGGAAGCGTTAATCTGGTCGAATTTTATAGGGTTCCGCCTATATGGCAAATGGAAAAAAGAGGACTATATAAGCTTTGCTGCAAGGCATGCCGGCGTCGATGTAAAAAACAAATCGGATTCATATTTTGAGACATTGACCTATTATGATAATATCAATATATATAATCAGCTGGAATTATTATACGAAAGGTCCGGGGCGGAGCTGTTTCCAAATACGCCGGAATATTATTGGAACTGGGATTCTGACGGCAATAGGGTTTTATATCGGGAATTAAGAAATGATAGTAAAACTGCTATCAGAAGATCGCTTCTATTCCTTGGGGTAGCTCTTGTAAACAGGGTCATTTCCGGCATAGACGCTTACCGTTCCGCCGGCCCATTCAACCGTCGAAAGGAGTTCAGCGACAATGGATGGAGAGCTTATTATTCGGCTGCTGGGTTGTTTGAAGAAAATAAAATCGAATTCGGCGTTTCCCGTAAATTTTAAATATCTGCCCCTTTTTTTACTAATTCTATTTAACTGCGCCGGACGTTCCGGCCAGTTCCACGAGTCTGAAAATAGAACCGCATTGGGCAGCATACTATCTATTCGCGCGATAGATTCCGCGGGGCCGGTTTTGGATGGCGGCGTATCATTGAAGGAACCGGTCGCGATTGCCGTAAACGGCCTGGGCGATATCTATATCACCGATAGCGGAACCGACGCCGTTCTAAAGCTCTCCAGCAATTATAAAATACTCGCTTATGAGGGCGGTATCAGCAGCGTTCTTGGGGGATTTAATAGGCCAGCAGGCCTTGCTTATGACGCGGCGATGAACCTGTACATCGCGGATTCCGGCAATCACCAAATACAGATGCTTGATCGAAACCTGCGATACGCGAAGACAATAGACGAGTACTTTGATGATTCCGGAAAATCGGTCAATTTCGACCGCCCTGAAGATGTGGCGGTTGATATAGAGGGAAATCTATGGGTGGCCGATAACGATAAGGTCCTGAAAATAAACCAATTCAATGAACTGGAATTTGAACTCTCCTATACATCCGATGTTGGATTCGGGATTGGAAAGGCAACGTCTATCTCGGCATCAAGGGCCGGCCTGGTTGCCATTTGCGACTCAGGCAATAGAAAACTTTTTATCGTTTCCGCGTATGGCAATTTGATTTCAGAGTTTTCTACAGGACAAATATCAAGTGTTTGCTGGGAAAGTGAAAACAGAGTTTGGACCGCAAGCGATCGGACTGGTATCATCAACGCCTATGATATTTCCGGCAATCGTTTGTTCGCGTATTCTCCCGAAAGGCCGGAGTCCGGGCCGATATCAATATCGTTCGACGGTAAGGGATTAATGAACGTAATATACAGCGGAACGAGAACAATCGTCCGTTATGAGGTTTTGCGAAACTCGCCCCAAAAAAGCAAATAGTAGAATGCGATATATAGGAATATGCATAATTATAAATATAAGCTGTCTTGTAAATATCGCTTCATCGGGCTTGCCATCTGAAACCGCGATTATTATTGGAAAAGGGACTAGCGGGCCATATAAAATCGGCTTTGGCAACCTTATAACGAATTCAGTAAAAGTATTTAACGATGGAGTGCTTTTCGACTCTTCGTCTTATTCAATCGGATATGCTGAAGGTATTGTATGGTTTGAAGAGCCAATTGCCGTCGGAGATACGCTTGACTTGGAATTTAGGCGCTTGCCGATTTCTTTACAAAAGAATTATTTCCTTCATGATATGCGCGCCAAAAGCGATAGGGCGGAATCGATCCCAACTAAAAAGGAAGATAAGCCTTATGCTTATAGTTCTGATATAACAATTAATGGAAGCAAAGGCTTTTCAATTGAAAGCGGCAATGGCAGTAATGGGCTTTCGCAATCTCTCAATCTTAATATTAATGGCGAGCTGGTTCCCGGCTTGAGAACTTCGGCGCATATTTCCGATAATTCGGCGAACGGCAATACGGTTGTCAGAAGGCTTCGAGAGCTGGATAAAATATACATTGAGGCGGAATCAAAAAAGTTTAAATCTGTTTTCGGGGATTTTGACCTCATAAATACAGATACGGAGCTTTTAAACTTTCAGAGGAAATTGACAGGGCTAAACGCTCGCTATAATGAAGACGCATGGTCCTTCAAAGGGACGGCCGCGTTTTTTCCGGGCGAATATCAAAAGATAGATATGGCCGGTATAGATGGCCGGCTTGGGCCATATTACTTAAAAGATAATAACGGAAGAGAGGGCATCTTGATTCTTCCCGGCTCTGAACGGGTTTATATTGACGGCGTTTTGCTCTCGCGGGGAAGCGAAAAAGATTATTCGATTGATTATGAGTCCGGAGCCATCGAATTTTCACCCTCGATTATTATCAGGAATGAATCAAGGATAACAGTTGAATATGAAATATCGCGCGAAGAATACAGCCGTTCTTTTTATGCTGTCGGGGGCGCAACACAACCGGTTAATGGGTTTGGTTTTTTCGCGAAATTCATTCAGGAGGGAGATAACGGCAACTCTCCAAAGAATTTTGAAATGACCGGGGAAAATAGAGGCCTTTTAGAAAACGCCGGTGCGGAAAAAATGACGGCGTCAAAAAGCGGCGTTGTTTTTGTCGGGAACGGTGAGGGCGATTACGCGTTATTAACAGACTCTTTAGGGAACCAGTATTATCAATATGAAGGGCAGGACCTTGGAGAATATAATGTATCGTTTTCATTTGTTGGCGAAAGCCAGGGATCTTATCGGCTTTTTGGCGGTGGTATTTTCGAATATACCGGAACCGGACTCGGAGAATATGAGCCGATCATTCTATTGCCAATTCCCGAAACTAAGCGGTACGGTTCGATAGGTTCATCGTGGTCATCCGAGAACGGCGAGTTCAATTTCCGGGGTGAGCTTGCGGGATCATCATACGACCGCAATACAATTTCATCTCTGGATAAAATACAACAGGGAATGTCGGGTACCGCAAAACTCGATTATACAAAAACAGTTTCAGGGTCTGACGCTTTTTATGGAGTCGATATTAAATTCAGAAAAATAGGCAAAGGTTCCGTATTTCCGGGCCGCATAGATGATATTGAACGATATAGAAATTACGATTTAGACCCAGGCTCTAATCCTGACGGGGAGAACCTCGGTGAGTTTATTGTAAAAGGCGGTTTAAGCGAGAATAGAAAGATCTCCGCTATGATGGGAATGTTAACGCGCCAGGGAATAGTCGGGAGAAAACAAAATCGGGGAGATATTAACTGGAAAATCATTGGACCTTTGGCGTTTAACGGGAAACTTGAACGGACATCGGGGAGTCGAATCTGGTGGAAACGGGCAGGAGAGCTTTCCGCGTCATTCTCAAAAATCCAACCAACTGTTTCTCTTATGAGTGAAAAGCGGGACGGTCAATTAGGCTTCGAGTATTATGAATATGGCGGCAAGCTTCCGGCGGCGTATTCGTCGAATATAAACGGAATAACTGAAATTAAATACAGAGATGAGAAAACTTTTGATTCAATATGGATCGATAAATTTCGCTCAGGCTCTATCAGGCAAAAAATCGAATTATTGGCTGGTAAGTCGGGATTTTCAGGCGAATTAAATGGTTCATATTATAAAAAGAAATACCGCGATTTTTCGGGGGCGGATTCTGATCAAAAATCCGGTTGGACGAGGTTAGCGTATAACGATCCCGATGAGATATTTGATTTTAGGATATTTGAAAAGCTGAGTTCCTCAAACGAAAGATTGAGGGCCAGGAATTACATACTTGTTGGCGAGGGAAATGGAGAATACAGGTTTGAGGACGGAGAGTATGTTAAGGACCCTGATGGAGATTATGTTCTTGTATTTGAGGAGCTTGGCCAGGGCGAAAAAGTCACCGAAATCTTAACGGAGGTTTTTAGTACGATTAATCCGTTCAAATTCAGCCGGCAAAGCGAGGAAATCGAAGCCGCGATTGGAAGGATTATCATAGAAACAGAGCTTACTTACGGCGAAAAAAAAAACGTGGACAGGATTTTGTTTGAGGACTTCGTTCCATGGAAAAAGGACAATTTCACGGACCTGGTTTTCAGAAACGGAAGGCTTGACTTCCGGCTGCTCTATTATCCGCCTTATTCAAAACAACGGGTAAAATATAATGCTGTAAGGTCGTATCAGGACGGCCAACAATACGCCAACGAAACTTCCCGCGATGATTTCTCTTCGGATGAATTGTCGTGGGCATTCCCGGCAGGCAAGGATATCGATTTTGTTGCAACAGGCTTGATATCAAATAGAAACAGATTATTAAATCAAATGGAATATAACTTGAAACGATCAAAGGGAAGCCTGTCCTCCGAATATAAATTCGCCGGTTTCTGGATATTGCGCATCGAAGGCGCGCTTGAAAATGTAAATCAAGCTGATAGAAATATAAAATCATTAATTCCATCGGCAAAAACCGGATTGACCCGCAATTTTGGCAAAAAAGGCCGGATAACAGCGTCAATTGGTTACTTCAGATTAACCGTTAATCCCAAAGGTTCGTATGTGCCATATCAGGTAGCCAATGGAAAACGAGAGGGCGATAATATAGAGGGAAGTTTGCGGGCAAGAATGGAGCTTGTGAAAAACGGCAGGCTGGAGCTTTCGTATAGATATGAAAATTTCGCCAAAAGACCTATCAAACAAAACTTAAGGCTTGAATTTACCCTATTATTCTTATGATGAAAAAGTTTATTGTATTAACTCCGGTATTAATAATTTCTCTAATAAAATTTGGCTATGGCGCCATCGAATTTCAAGGGATAACCATGTTTTCCGAAAGAGAAATTTCGCGCCATATAGATAAAAATATTACAGCCGATTCAGCTTCGGCTCAATTGCTTAATCTTTATAGAAATATTGGATATTTCGGAGCTGAAATAGCTAAAATCGAGTCGAATTCTGAAGGATCTATTATCTATTTGAGCGAGGGGGGACCATCGGTAATTTCGAAATTAAATTTAATTGTAATACCGGACAGCGTGTCTGAACTGTTGGGCGATTATCAGAATAAAATTTCGGGGGCAATAGCCTCGCAAGCTACATTTGAAAAATTCGCGAAAGGGGCCATCGCCATATTAGCCGATAATGGAATGCCGTTCGCCCGCGGAGAATGGTCGGGTTTTCTAATTGACGACAATGGAAATGTTGAATGCGATTTTAGGATCATCGCAGGCCCCAGTGTAATCCTTTCAGCGATAGAATTTAACGGAATAAACAGGACGACGCCCGAATTATTAAGAAAATCTGCCAGCTTGAATTTGGGCGCGCTTTATTCGGAGACTAATGCCAGGACAGCTGAAAGAATGATTGATAAAATGCCTTATGTTGAAATCGCATCGCCTTTTTATCTTGAAACTTCCGCCATTGGAGATTCCTGCGTAATAGTTTATAACTTAAAAGAACTTCCTTCCACAAGGTTCGATGGAGTCGGCGGTTTTGTGAAAACAAAAGATAAAACAGATTTCATAGGCCGGATAGAAATGGAGTTCGGAGACATCCTTGGCACTGGGCGAGCTTTTGGCCTTTATTGGAATAAGAAAGATTCCAGATCGAATGAGTTAAGCGTTAAATATCTTGAGCCGTTCATTTTAAATAGCAGAATGGACCTGCGATTGGAGGCTTTTCAAACCGATCGTGATACATTATTTGTGAAAAACGGGGGGGCGGCTGTCCTTTCTCGCCGCTTTGGAACCGAGTTATCCGGGGCCGTAAAATTCTCTCTTGAAAGGACCGTTCCTGAATCCGGGTCTTCCGTGTCAACTTCAACAAAAAGATCAGTCGGAATTGAATTTGATTTTGACAAAACCGACTTTCGCCTCAATCCGCGATCGGGGTATGAAATCGGATCTAAGCTCAACTATGGCTATCGCTCTAATAGCAAGGTGATATTGGGAGAAAATCCGCCGTCCAGTTTGTCGTCGGCCGGTCTGACCGGTACAGCGTATTGGAACCCCTTTAATAAATTCGTAACGGCATTTGGTTTCAATGGGCGGGGGATTACAACATCTAATGGAACGGTACCTGTTGATGAATATTATTTTATCGGAGGAGCGAATGGATTGAGAGGGTACACCGACCAGCAGTTTCCGGCTTATCGTTACGCTATCGCGACATTTGAGTCTCGCCTGATTACTGGCAAGTATTCAAGGGCTTATCTGTTTGGCGATTTTGGTTTTATTAAACCATCGCAACAGCGCGAGACCGATTACAAATTCCGGCCGGGTTATGGTTTTGGCCTGGTGTCAAGAGCCGGATTTGGCATAGTTAAGATCGAAATTGGATGGGGCGATGTTGGTTTTCCATCGGATGCTGTATTTAATTTTGGATTTGGCGGCAGGTTTTGATTCGACATATTATAAATTTATTCGCCCTTATCCGGCCTGTTAATTGTCTGATAACTTTGTTTTCTGTCTGGGTCGGCGCCGTAGTAAGTTCTGATATTTATTTTTCATATAAAATTATGGCCGCTTCAATTTCGGCGTTTATGATAACCGGTTTTGGCAATGTAATGAATGACTACTATGACATCTCGGTTGATAAAATCAATAAACGCGATAGACCGCTAATATCGGGCAAAGTTAAAATCTCCGAAGCTAAGATATTGGCAGCTATATTAGCGGGAGTTGGCTTGGCGCTCTCGCCTCTTATTCATACGTTCTCTTTTCCGATTGCTTTATTCGCGGTCTTATCTCTCTGGATTTATACGCCAATTCTAAAGGGAAAGAGGTTCGCCGGAAATATCATCATAGCCATTATCGCGTCCCTGGCTTTCATTTATGGAAGTCTTGCGGTCAATGTCTCATTGAACGCGGTAATACTCATGGTGTTCGCTTTTTTTATGCATTTTGGGCGCGAGATCGTAAAAGATATCCATGACGAAACCGCCGATTCTGAGGCAGGCATTAAAACAGGCGCTGTAATTTATGGCTCCGGTGCGGCGGCGAATATTGCGATTATTATATTTGCGGCGCTTATTGTTTTGACTTTTCTTCCGTATTTTTTCGGCATTTTCAAAACTGTCTATTTGATTGCCGTAATTGTTGGAGTAGATTTAGCCTTGCTCTACTCAATATTTTTATTATCAAAAACTAAAGATTCTCAAAAAATGAAAATAATTTCAATATTGTTAAAAGCGGCAATGCCTTTTGGGCTTCTCGCGGTTTTTTTGGGCAGTCGAGGGCTATGAAACTTTCTCGCCATAGCGAGTCCGCCCTATAAACCCTTAATAATTATAAAATTATGCCAAACGGACATGTAAAATATGCATGTTTTATCTAGCCGGCTTGACAATGCGGTATCTCTGAAATATCTTGTTAAGCTTGGATTGGATATGACGATGGCAAGATGGAACAAAAAAGCCCGGTTCTTGTATAATCGGAGAAAACCGGGAGGAGTGTTATGGAACAGCAAATTTCAGAAATTCAAGAACTGATAAAGGAAAAATCATCATTTATCAGTCGATTAACATCAGAAGTTTCAAGGGTTATTGTTGGACAGAAATATTTAATTGAAAGGCTTCTGATAGGGATATTAACTAATGGCCATATTCTGATTGAGGGCGTTCCGGGCTTGGCCAAAACCCTTTCGGTAAAGACCCTTTCTGACGCTATTCAAACCGCCTTTAAGCGCATTCAGTTTACGCCGGACCTACTTCCGGGGGATTTAATTGGTACTCAGATTTACTCAGCCAAAGACAACGAGTTTACAGTCCGTAAAGGGCCGATATTTTCCAATCTTATATTGGCCGACGAGATAAATCGCGCGCCTGCCAAGGTCCAGTCGGCGCTTCTGGAGGCCATGCAGGAGCGGCAGGTTACCATTGGCAATGAAACTTTTAAACTTCCGGAACCGTTTTTAGTGCTGGCCACGCAAAACCCAATTGAACAGGAAGGCACATATCCGTTACCCGAGGCGCAAGTAGATAGGTTCATGCTGAAACTTCGCGTGACGTATCCTAGCCCCGATGAAGAGCTGGAGATCCAGGACAGAATGACTTCACAAGCAAATATCGAGGTAAGCAAAGTCACCAGCCCCGGTGAGATAATGGAAGCACGCAAGGTCATGCATCAGATTTACATCGACGAGAAAGTAAAAAAATATATCGTTGATATAGTCTGCGCCACCCGTGATCCGAAAAAATATAATATAGATCTTGAAGATCTTATAGATTACGGAGCATCGCCGCGGGCAACAATTTATCTGAACCTTGTGGCCAAGGCCTTCGCGTTTATAAGGGGCAGAGCTTATGTTACCCCGGACGATGTAAAAATCATCGGGCCGGACGTTCTCAGGCATAGGATTATCTTGTCGTATGAGGCGGAAGCCGAGGAAATGACAACAGATGACGTTATAAGAAAAATCTTCAATGGAGTCGAGGTCCCATAAATGCTCCCGCGGGAGATTCTAAAAAAAATAAAACGTATTGAGATAAAAACCTCAAAAATGGTCAATGAGGTTTTTTCGGGAGAATATCATTCGATTTTCAGAGGGATAGGAATGGAATTTTCCGAGGTCCGGGAATATCAGCCCGGTGACGATATCCGCAATATCGATTGGAACGTTACCGCGCGCTACGGACATCCTTACCTGAAAATCTACCGGGAGGAACGCGAACTCAATGTAATGTTGATAGTCGATCTGTCCGCTTCTCAAAATTTCGGCACCGGAGAAAGATTGAAGACAGAGGCCGCGGCTGAAATAACGGCATTACTTTCGCTGGCGGCAATTAAGAATAATGATAAAGTCGGTTTGTTGGCGTACACTGATAGAATCGAGCTTTATATTCCTCCGAAAAAAGGCAGAAACCATGTCCTGCGCCTGATACGCGAGATTTTATTTTTTAAACCCTCAGGACGTAAAACCGATACAGCGGGAGCTTTGGAGTATTTCCTCGGCGTGTCCAAAAAGAAAAGCGTTGTATTTCTGATTTCAGATTTTATCGATACGGGCTACAAAAAACCAATGGGTATCGCCGCCAAGAAACATGACCTTATAGCCTTAAAGCTAAGCGATAGCCTTGAGATGAAAATACCGAAAACCGGTCTGATCAGGTTTTTCGATCTTGAAACTGGGACCGAAAGGATGGTTGACTCATCGTCCAGAAAATTCAAGACGCTTCTGCAAAAGAGAGTAATCGATCAAAACAGAAAGTTCGATGAGATGACATCGAAAATGGGCGTGGATAAAATTTATATCCCCGCCGGAGGAGATTATTCGAAACCGCTGATTCGTTTCTTTGAAATGAGGGCCCGGAGAATCAGACGCTAATATGATAAAAGAACATTTGAAATTTCTTCTTATTGATCCCGCCGGCTGGCTTTTAAAATCACTTGAGATAGCAGTCTTGTCTTTTTGTCTTGTTGTCGGAATGTATGATCCCGCGTCCGGCCAGGAGTTCGAAATTACTGCCCATATCGAGCCGGAAAGCCTTACAATCGGCGATAGGTTTCTTTTTGTGAACAGTATTAATGCCATGGATAACTTTAAAATTGAGCCGGCCCCCCTGGGTGAACAGATTGGTGGCGCGGCAGTCATATCCCAGATATATAAGCTTGAGGATTCGTTGCCGGGAAAAATTTCTTATGCCTGTACATTGGCTGTTTATCAACCTGGTGAAATTGAGGTCCCGTCATTTGTTTTTAACGTTACTGATTCGACCGGAAATATAAAGGGAGTCATTGGAAAAGCTGTTCGAACGACGGTATTAAGCGTTCTTCCCCCCGATACCGCCGGAATCGAAATTGCGGATATCAAAGAGCCAAAGAAATTAAGGGGGCCTATTTGGCCTTACTTGCTTATTCCTGTTATTATCGCAATTTTGATAGCAGCTTTTATAATGATAAGAAAACGGCTTAAAAACTTGATTGATTTGCCAGAGATTCCGGCAAGGCCGCCCTGGGAAATCGCCAATGAAAAACTTGACCGGCTAAGAGCCGATAAGCATATTGAATTTGGAAGATTTAAAAATTACTATATGGAGTTGTCATTAATAATCCGCGAATATATTGAAAGCCGTTATAATTTCCCGGCCGTGGAATATACAACGTATGAATTGGAAAATACGGAAAGCCTTAAGCTTGATGCGGCAGATTTGCATAACCGGCTTTTCGAGTTCTTCTATCGCGCGGACCTGGCGAAATTCGCGAAACTTACGCCGACAGCAGATGACGCCGGTTCAGACCTGAAATTCGGCTACGAATTTGTATCGAAAACAATTCCTGTGGAAACTAATGCAACAGACGCCAATAAAAATACTGCTGAGGTTGTGAATTGACATGTTAAAGTTCAAGGACCCGATCTGGCTGTTTTTGCTGATATTGCCTTTAGGATATCTATATGTCCGCTATTTTACTGATTGGCTGAAGCCCCCCTCATTGCCTTATTCGAACCTTAAAATATTAGACGGCTTAGGGTCTTCGTGGAGGACTTCATTAGCGTCAGCATTGCCCGTGCTTCACGCAATAGGCTTATCGGCCCTCATTTTCGCTATGGCAAGACCGCAATCCGGCTTTGGAGATACGCGGGAAACTGTCGAAGGAGTTGATATTATGCTGGCGTTGGATATTTCCAGCAGTATGAAAGCCATAGATTTCAAACCCAAAAACCGCCTGTATGTAGCAAAGGAAGTTATTCAGAAATTTATTGAGGGCCGCGAAGCGGACCGGCTGGGACTTGTCGTTTTCGCCCGAAGGAGTTTTACGCAATGCCCTTTAACCTCGGATTATGAGCTTCTCAAAAGCCTCCTGAAACGGGTTGATTTTGGAATGGTAGAAGACAAAACGGCCATTGGGCTTGCCCTTGCCAATGCAGCCAATCGCTTGAAAGATTCCAAAGCGAAAACTAAAATAATAATATTGCTGACAGACGGCGTGAATAATGTAGATGATCTCGCGCCCCTTGACGCGGCAAAAGCGGCGGCCGCGCTCGGAATAAAAATTTATACAATTGGCGCCGGGCGTTCCGGCCTTGTTGAGATACCGGTGAATACCGGGTTTGGCACTCGTTATGTAAAACAGCAATCGGAAATCGATGAGGAAACCTTGAAGGAGATAGCGGATGTATCCGGGGGTAAATTCTATCGGGCGAAAGATGAAACCGCGTTAAACGAGATTTATGATCAGATTTCAAAACTTGAGAAAACAAAAATCGAGGTATTTAGATTTTACAGATACACCGAGCTGTTTTCAAAGTTTTTAGTCGCCGGGCTTTCAATTTTGCTGTTGAGTTTTATCTCTAACAAATCGGTTTTGGGAGGCATTCCAGAATGAGGTTTTATAATCCTGAATTTTTGTCGCTGTATTTTCTAATCCCCGTATTGGTTGTTATATTATTTTTTGTTATAAAAAACAACAAGCGAAAAATCAAAAAACTGGGTAATTTTAAGACAACCGAAAGGCTCTTGTTTCGGGTCAATACTGCCTCGCGAAACATATCAATACTGTTGCTTTTTATCGGTTTTTCATTTGTAATCGCGGCCCTCGCCCGACCGCAATATCCCGGCGGAGTTGAAAAGATAGAGAGTCGAGGCGGCAAAATTGTAATTGCTCTTGATGTTTCCTTGTCGATGCTCGCCCGCGATTTTCAGCCGAACCGTCTGGAAAAAGCCAAGCGCGAGATAATCGACCTTGTTGAAATGCTCAAGGCGCAGACGCTTGGGCTTATTGTTTTTGCCGGAGAGGCGTTTGTACAATGTCCCCCGACAGTAGACTACTCGGCGTTCCGGCTTTTCCTCGACGTAGCCGATGTCGGATTAATTTCCGATACCGGTACGAACATTAAAGACGCGATTGACGAATCCATTAAGCTATTAGATGACGGCTCCCCTGTAGACAAGGCAGTTATAATATTCACTGACGGCGAAACATTTGATGATGGCGCGGAAGAATCGGCAGCCGACGCCGCGAAAAAGGGAATCAAAGTTTACACCGTAGGCGTTGGCTCTATCAAAGGAAGGCCAATACCCGACGCTGTCTCAGGAAGCCAGGGGCTGAAAAAGAACAAAGAGGGCGAGATTATTGTCTCACGCCTTAATGTAGAGGGGTTATCGGCTATTGCGTCTGAGGGCAACGGAAAATTCTTCCGCGCTACGCCGGCAGGGTCAGAATTAGAAAAAATATATTCCGATATAAAAGGACTGCAGGGCGAGGAGAAAGAAAAAAAGTTTCGCACATTGTACACCGAAAAATACAAGTGGCCGCTATTGCCGGGAATATTTTTTATCGCGGTTTCATTTTTCGTTCCGTTAGCGAGGAGAAATTCGGATGCGTAGGTTTCTAATTGCTATTTTCATAATGTTATTCTCTGCCGGAATAAACAAAGCCGATGAATACCGTGACAAAATCAATAATGGGTACGACTATTATCGCAACGGAGAATATGATAAAGCGATAGACCATTTTGGCAAGGCGGGAGTCTTAAAACCGGACAAATCACTTCCGAATTTTGATAAGGGGGGCGCTCTTTACAGGTCAGATGATTTTGAGGGCGCGATCAAAGAATATGGAGCGGCCATAGAAAAGGGCGACAAAAAGTATTTGTCAGATTATTATTATAATCTCGGCAATTCGCTTTATAAATCTGAAAAGTACGATGACGCTATTAAATCTTATATCAACGCTTTGAAAATTAGCCCGAACGATATCGATTATAAGCATAATCTTGAATTATCACTATTGAGAAAACAACAACAGAAAGAGAAACAGCAGCAAAACCAGGACCAAAACAAGGACGATAAGAAACAGGATAAAAAGCAAGATAAGAAGCAAAACCGCGACCAGAAAAAAAACGATCAGCAGGAAAAGCA
>CAZKYQ010000001.1:11147-15781 GCA_964556975.1 uncultured Ignavibacteria bacterium | reverse complement strand
GATCAGCAGGAAAAGCAAAAGCAACAAGCTAATAATGAAGAAAAGAAGAAACAAGACCAACAGCAACCCAAGCCCGGCGACAAACAGGAGATGACGAAAGAAGAAGCTAAAAACCTGCTTTCAAGATTTGAGGAAGATGAAAAGGAAATACAGAAGAAGCTTAAACAGGTCCGCATGAGGGGAAAATCGCAAAATGACTGGTAGGCGTCTGTTTATAGTGTTGATGTTGACTACCCTTTGGGCATGCTCAGCTTTTGGGTTATCTGTTACAAGCTCCGTAGATATAACGGAAATCGAGTTGGGCGATCCGATTACTTTATCAATCTCGGTTTCGGGAGACGGCGCGTCGGCCCCCGACCCCATCTTGCCCAATCTGTCTGATTTTGAGGTTTATTCGTCCGGAAAAAACACAAGCATTTCCATTATTAATGGCAGATTTTCATCAACCCTGGAAATAACCTATGTATTGGTTCCCAAAAAAATCGGTACTTTAACAATCGGTTCCGTTAAGGTGAAAGAGAAGCAAAATAAAGCGAGCTCTTCACCGATAAGGATAGAAGTCAAGAAGCCGGGGAAAATAATTCCCTCGACAAGGCCAAGGCAAAAAACAGCCAAAACACCTCAGAGGACTGAAAACTTTTTTATTGAACAATCGGTTGACAATAAGAGGCCGTATATTGGCGAGCAGGTAACTCTCACGTTCAGGTTTTATCAAGCCGAAAATCTCTGGGAACAGCCGTCATTGGTGTGGCCCGAGTTCGGCGGTTTTACAATTGAGGATTTACCGCCGAATAAGCGTTCAAACAAAATCATTAACGGGAAACAGTATAGGGTAACAGAAATAAAAAGAGCGCTCTTCCCGATAACGGCCGGGGAGATTGTAATCGGTTCTCCTCGATTGGTCATTAAAGATGATGTTTTCGATAGCTTCAGGGACCCTTTCAATATGTTCGGCAGAAATCGCAGGCGCAAAAGGCCGACGGGTCCCAAGGAATTAACTGCTAAACCATTGACATTAACCGTAAGGCCGCTTCCGGTTAAAGGGAAGCCTGGCAATTTCGCGGGCGCGGTCGGCAAATATCGCATTAGGGTTGCGACAGATAAGGATTCTGTTGGAGTAGATGAACCGATTACTATGAAAGTTACGCTCTCAGGCGTTGGGAATATAAAATCATTACCGGCATTATCCCTGCCGGATATGCCGGATTTCCGCGTATATGAATCGGGAAAAACCGAATCGATAAATAATAGCGGCGGAACCGTTTCAGGCTCAAAAACTTTCGAGCAGGCTGTTTTACCGGTAACGTCGGGTCAATTTCAAATTCCGGTGATTGCTTTCAGCTATTTTAACCCGGAAAAAGGCAGATATCGGACTATTAAAACAAAACCAATTGATATTATTGCTTCAGGAGGAGAGTTGGCTGATTTGGGCGGCGGGCCCCAAAATATAATTGAACCAGGAAATGAATCCTTCGCCTATATCATAACCGAATTTTCCGAGCCTGAAAAATCGATGGAGCTTTATGACAGTTTTTGGTTCTGGCTTTTGCAAATTATACCCGTTTTGGGGATGGTTGCGACTATTGTTTTACGAACGCATTATAGGAAAATTGTGGGAGACCAAGGATACGCGAGGCGGTTCGCGGCGGCTAAGCGATCAAAGGCCGCGATGAAATCAGCCGGGCAAAAAAAATCAGCGGGCAATTTCGCCGGGTTCTACGCCGATCTCTATGCCGCGGTTGTTGGTTTTATAGCCGATAGATTAAATTTGGAAATATCGGCAATGATAGTAGATGATATCAAAAAAATAAATAAAATAGATGCAGAAACCAAAGCTGATCTTACCAATTTTATTAATAAATGCCATGCGGCCCAGTTCGCCCCAAGCGCGATTGGCGTTGCGGATGTTGACGAGGAAGCGAAAAAAGCTATGCAATTGCTCCAAAAGCTGGGAAAGATGATATGAAGCGCCTTGGAACATTAGCTGCCTTATTCATATTGATTTTTGCGTCCAAAAGTTTCGCGGTCGATAACGAAACCTTGTGGAAACAAGCCGCCGAATATTACGATACCGGAAAATATGAATTAGCAATTGCGAACTATAATGCAATGCTTGAGCGAAATTATCTCAATTCGGACATATTTCATAATTTGGGCAATTCATATTATAAAAGCGGTCGAATTGGCAAGGCAATTTGGGCATATAGAAAGGCCCTTTCAATTGATCCCGAAATGGAAGAGGCCAGGATCAATCTCGAATATGCTCGCAGGAAGAATATAGATCGCATTGAGTTAAAAAAAAACGGATTTGTTTATGACCTATGGAATTTTCTTGCCGGTGTTTTGGATTACAATGGGTTTCTTATTGTCTTTTCTATTGCCTGGTGGATTCTGGGAGCAATAACGGCGCTTTTAATCTTTCGCGGGAATTTTGCCTCATGGCCTTATTATTTGTTGATCGCATGCTTTGTTATTGCTATCTTTTCTATTACGGCGGCCGCCAGAGGGATCAAAAATGACCGAATGACGACTTGGGGAGTGATTGTTTTGAACGCGGCTGATATTCGAGAGGGTCCCAGCGCCGGTTTTGAAAGGATCGAAATTGGCCATGAAGGTCTGGAGCTCAAAATCCTCGGAGAGAGAGAAAGCAGTTTTCTTGTTGAGTTGCGCAACGGCCTTAAGGGTTGGATAAATAAAGACGCGATTTTAAAAATTTGAGCATTTTTAAACAAAAAAGATTGTGGGGGCTATTAATTACAATAGGTTTTTTAATCTATTGTTTTTATGACCTTGATATTTATGCGATTTTGACGGCTATATCCTCAATCGATATCCGTTATCTGGTTCCGCTTCTGTTTTTGGAAGTGGTTATATCTTTTGTAAGAGCCTCCCGGCTAACATTTTTGATCGATGCTTTTAAACCGGTGCGCCTAAGAGTAATATTTCCTATATATTGCATTGGAATTATGGCCAACCTGCTTATGCCTTATCTTACCGGACAGGTGGCGAGGATTTATCTTTTTAGCAAAAAAGCCCGAATGAAAAAAGCCTTTATATTTACCACGACTATTCTTGAACTTTTATTTGACGGCCTGGCGTTGATTACGATCTTTCTGGCAACTTATTTGTTTGAAGTTATACCGGATGATTCGCATTTGTGGAATATTATTGCTCTTGGCTGTGTTGTTCTTTTTGCCATCTCGGTGCTGTTTGTGTTGTCAAGGTCGCAAAACATAAGTTATAATTTTATTCACAGGTTTACAGGGCGGCTATCGCCCGCGGCCATAGGCAAAATTGACGAATTCAGACGTTCGTTTCATTCTGGATTGGAAGCTCTTAAAAGTTCAAAACACTTTTCCGCCGTGACCCTATTGTCCGTGCTGTCCTGGCTGCTCCAGGCTTCCATGGTTTATTTGCTGATTTTGGCGTTTGGGTTTCCCATCAGCGTTTGGGGCGCGGTAACAATCACCGCTATTGTGAATATAATGATGACAATAGTTGTTTCTCCATGGAATATAGGCACATTTCAGGGGGCCACGGTTGCGGCTATGCTCCCTTTTGGAGTCGGTAAATCAGAGGCCTTGGCGTTTTCGTTTTTGCTTCATATCTTCGTTTATCTTCCTCCGGTCGTTCTTGGCACCTTATTCTCTTTCAAGGAAGGATTGACATTCAAGGAACTCAAAGATAAGAGCGAGGAAGAGGCTGATTTGATAGAAAAAGAAAAACAATCCGTAAAAACCGCCGATATGTTGGAAATTAAGTAGCCTGGACTACCCGCTATTATTTTATATTGACAGATTATCCTTTCTAACGTTTACTTAAATGTCTTAAAATGGACAAGCGCGCGCTTACAAAAAAGGTCTTGGATGTGGATAGAATTTTAGCAAAAATGTACGGCAAGAAAAAACAGAAAACACTCATGGAACCGACAGATGAATTGATTTTAACAGTTCTTTCACAAAACACAAATGATGTCAACAGGGACCGCGCTTACAGGTCGCTCAGGGAAAAATACCCGGCCTGGAAAGAAGTTGGCATGGCGCGAACATCTTCAATTGAAAGCGCGATTAGGGTCGGGGGGTTGGCAAACATCAAATCCAAAAGAATAAAAAAAATACTAAAACAGATCGGCGAAAAATCAGACGACTATTCAATTTCATTCATAAAAAAGATGTCTGATAAAGAAGCATGGGATTATTTGATGTCCTTTGATGGAGTCGGTCCGAAGACCGCGTCTTGCGTAATGATGTTTTCCCTTGGAAAAAAAAACATGCCTGTTGATACCCATGTTCATCGCGTCAGCGGCAGATTAGGGATAATTCCCAATGGCGCCAATGCCGAGTTGGCGCATAGCTGGTATAGTGAAATGAATTTTCCGGTGAATCTTTATCAGTTTCATTTGAATATGATCCAGCATGGAAGATCGCTATGTAAATCGGCCAAACCCAAATGCGCTGAATGCTTATTACAAGGAAATTGCGTTTTTTACAAAGAGAACAATAAATGATCAGGACTCTCATATATAATCCCGATGATGGAGTGACCACGCATGAGGGCATTATCGATTTCAAGAAGATGATTGCCAACAACGAATGCACTTTCTGGGTAGACCTTGAAAAGCCGGTCGATGAAGA
>CAZKYQ010000001.1:0-11047 GCA_964556975.1 uncultured Ignavibacteria bacterium | reverse complement strand
CTCAGAGACGAAAGAGTGTTATCGAGAGGGGCCGATTTCGCGTTTCATACTCTCGTTGATTATATGGTTGATGAATTTGTAGAAGTTCAGGTTGAAGTGCAGAAATTTATTGATCAGGTTGAGGAAGCCGTCTTTTCGGCCACGGCCGAACCAGGGATTCTAAAGCGTATTTTTGAATTAAAAGAAGATATCGGAGCTTTAAGGCGGCTGGCATCAACACAAAAGCAAATTCTATGGAGATTTTCAAGGGGCGAATATAGGCTTGTTAAGGGAGAATCGTTGATTTATTTTCGGGATATCTACGATCACATGAATGATATTGTCGAACACGCCGAAAACTTCAATGATCTGTTGTCCAATATCTTAAGCGTTTTTCTTTCCATGGCGTCAGAAAAAACAAATGCGATTATGAAAACTCTGACGATATTTACCGCCGTATTGTTGCCTTTGTCGGTGATATCGGGCATTTACGGGATGAACTTCGATTTCCCCGAAAAACAGATTCCCGGAGGTTATTTTATTGTTCTTGGCCTGATGGCGGCCGTTGTATTAACGCTTTTATTGGTTTTTAAACGCAAGGATTGGTTATAATATTTGACATTCAATTTTAATGGAATTATTATTGGTAAAATATGAAGGTTAGCGGAGATGCAATAATGGACAATGTAAACGTAATAAGAAATGGTTTTATGGCCATCGATTTTTCTTTGCCGGATTCGAACGGAAACATGGTCTCGCTAAAAGATACAATAAAAGAAGATTTTGCCGCTCTTTGCTTTTTTTCAGGTTATGATAATAAAAAGATAAAAAGTTATTTAAAAAAACTAAATGACGGATTACCCAAAACAGCTTCCGGTTTCAATGTTAATGTCTTAGCGATATCTACAGAGAAAGTTCATAGGCTAAGCGTACTCCGAAATGAACTTGGTTTATCCTTTCCGGTTTTATCGGATAATAGGATGACAGTCAGCAATCGCTACTATGTTATTGACTCAGAAAGCGCGCCGCGGGCAGTTCATTTTTCAGTTTTTATAATTGACAACGAATATATTGTCCGACATAGGGTTATCGAAACGCCACAAACCGTTGAGTTCGAGATTGAGGAACTCGAAAAAAATATTTCCGCGCTAATATAAATTTATTGCAACATTTTTCCGGTTTGTCGTAAATAGTTTAAGGAATGAGGGCTTAGGCCCATTTTATTTTGAGCGAAATTTGGAAACATGATGAAAATCATAATGAAAACGGCAGGAATAACATTTCGGACCATACTGATAATTACATGCTTATCGATTGCTAATGCCAGCGGCGAGGAGATTTCATTAAATCTCAATGACGCCATAAATCTGGCAATGGCCAATAACGAATCATATTTAATTGCCAAGAAAGAAGTAGAAAGGGCCCAAAGCCAGATCTTTGAGGCAGCGTCCGGCGCTTTTCCGCAGATCACAGGCGGTTTGACATATCTCCGCAACTGGAGGGTGCCCACTGGCGTTTTTCAATTTAACGATGAAGTTGTTACTGTAAAATTCGGCACCGATAATTCATATACTGCTGATTTGACGATGACTCAGCCTCTCTATTCGGGAGGGAAGACTTTCGCGGCTTTGAAAATCGCGCGGTTATATAAAAAACTGTCCCTTGAAACTGTCCGCATGGCGAGGCAAAATTTGAAGGTAGAAGTTTACGGGAGTTTTTACACAGCGATACTTGCCAACGAAATGAGTCTTGCCGGCTTACAATCGCTAAAGCTCGCGAAAGAAAACCTCGAAGTTGTAGAGCAGATGTTTTCACAAGGAGTCGTGTCGGAATATGACCTTCTCAAGGCAAAGGTGGAAGTGGCAAATATTCAGCCCGCCGTGATAAAATCAAATACAGATTACGAAGTCTCGATATCGGCGCTTAAAAATCTGTTGGGTTTAAAGGCTATTGATGAGTTGATTTTAAATGCTGATTTTGATTCTTCTCAATTTATTGTTTCCCCCTTTGAGATTTCCGGATTTGAAGATGAGCTAATTGAAAACAGGCCCGAGATAAAAATAAGCAGGCTTACTACTGCCGGGCGAAGACGCGCTATTTCGCTTTACTCCGCCGGTTATAAGCCGAGCTTGAGTTTTCAGACCTCATTACAATATCAAGCGCAATTCGATAACGGAAGCGTGTTTGATAAAAAATGGGACAGGAGCCTAAATAGCATTCTCATTTTGACCATACCGATTTTTGATTCGTGGAAAACTCCAAGCAGAGTTAAACAGGCCAAAATCGATTACTCTCAGAGCCGGCTTCAGGAAGAGGCCATAAGAAAAGCAATGATTCTCGATCTCGAGCAAAGCTATGGTAAGTATCTTGAGGCAAGGAAAAACTTTTCCGCGCAAGGAAACGTTGCCGAACTGGCAAATAGAGGGCTCGATATAGCGCGGGTCAGGTTTGAAAATGGAGTCGGCACTCAGCTTGAGGTTTCGGACGCGAGGCTGCAGCTGCAAAGATCGAAAATAAATAAGGCGACAGCGTTTTATGATTTGGCGCTAAGTTACTCGATGTTGATGAGGGCGCTGGGTAGAGAACTCGACCCTTTAAAATAAATTGGAGATGCGATGAAAAAAATAAAAGCCCCGTTTTTCGCGGCAGTTTTTACGATAATAATTTTCAATTGCGGCGGGAAGAAACCTGAAAGCGTTGTCGAGAAAAAAGCCGTATCAGTCACTATTGCCGAAGTGGAGCTTCGCGATATTGAAATCAATGCTTTGTTTACCGGAACTCTTGAAGGCGATAAACAGGCGAGGATTTTCGCCTCTATCCCGGAGGCGGTGGTAGAGTTGCCTTTTAAGGAAGGAAACCGCGTAAAAGCCGGAGATCCCGTAATATTGCTTGATAAAGGCGGGGCCGCGTCAATGCATAATCAGGCGCAGGCCGTTTTCCTTGAAGCCAAAGATAATTATGATAAAATGTCAAATTTGTATAAGGGCGGAGCAATATCAGAGCAAGTTTTCACAAGCGCGAAAACAGGCTTCGAAGTAGCGCGCGCGAATTTTGAATCCGCGCGGCAACAGGTGGAATTAACAAGTCCGATATCGGGAATACTTACCGAGCTTGCGGTGAATATCGGCGAATATGCAAGGCCGGGATTTCCGCTGGCCACAATTGCTCAAACCCGCACAATGAGATTGACTTTATTTGTTGATAACCGCAGCTCCGCATATATGCAAAAAGGCCAGAACGCTGAGATTATAGTTGAAATGTCCGGCGCCAAATTTCCTGATTTTAATGGGATAATAACAGAGGTTTCCGAGTCGGCCGATCCCGAAACCCGGCTTTTTAGAGTCGAAATTAGCATAGATAATTCCAGCGGGGTTTTGAAGCCCGGTATGTTTGCCCGCGCCAGAATTACTACAATTAATCTTAAATCGGTCCTAACCGTACCCAAAGAGGCCGTTTTTTCGGTTGAAGGAGTTTACAAGATATATGCAAATGAAAATGGCCGCGCGGTTGAAAAGACTATCGCAATTGGCGAATCATCCCGAGATTTTATAGAGGTCAAAACCGGCCTGCAGGAAGGCGAATCAGTAGTCGTTATAGGCCGGAATTTAGTGGAAAATGGCTCATTATTAAATATACCCGAAGAAGGCAAAGCTGTTTCGGGAGATGACTCTCCTCAACCCAAAGAGGGATCGGAAGAATAATCAATGTATATCTCCGATATGTCAATAAGACGCCCCGTTTTTGCAACAATGATGGCTATTGCTCTTATTGTTTTGGGTGTAGTCTCGTATAATAAAATGAATGTTGATCTTTATCCCGAAGTTGATTTCCCCTTTGTTATTGTAACCACGGAATACCCCGGAGCCGGGCCTGAGGCCGTGGCAAGCGACGTTACCAGAAAGGTCGAAGACGCTCTTAATCCTATCGCAGGAGTTAAACATATTCAATCGACTTCTATGGAAGGACTCTCGTTTGTTTTTGCCGAATTTACTCTCGAAACAGAGGGGATAGTGGCGGCGCAAGAGGTTCGGGAAAAAATATCGTCCATTAGATCTGAACTTCCGAAAGATGTAGAAGATCCTATAGTGCAAAGATATGATCCCGCGGCCGCGCCTATAATGTCGATAGTCATGGGGGGCGACAGGCCTATAAGGGAGCTTACATCAATAGCCGATAAATTAGTTAAAGAAAAAATCGAGTCGATAAAAGGAGTCGGCTCGGTGGAGATAATTGGGGGAAGCGAAAGAGAATTTCAGGTCCTTCTTGACCTCGACGCTATGAACGCGAGAAAACTTACATACAACGATATTAGATATTCCATATCCAACGCGAATTTTGAAGTCCCTGCGGGCCATCTTAACCAGGGTTCAACTGAAATGCTGGTTCGCACTATGGGAAGGTTTGAAAATCTTGATGATATCAAAAGCGTTATAGTTAAAAATAACGAGGGGAAAGTAATCCGCCTAAAAGATATCGCGAATGTTCTTGATACGGTAGCCGAGCGAAGGTCTCTTTCAAGGTTTAACCACCGGGAGGCGGTAACTTTGCAGGTCAAGCGCCAATCCGGCGCGAATACCGTAGAGACCGCCCAGAAGGTCACCGAATCTCTCAATGAAATAAACAACCTGCTCCCAACGGGAGTAATTGTTGAGGTAGCGCGGGACAACTCCATTTTTATAGAGGAATCATTGCACGACGTTCAGCTTACAATATTCTTTGGCGGCGCTCTGGCGATCTTTGTTATATTTATGTTCCTCGCAAATTTGCCGTCTACAATCATTTCCGCCATGGCCCTTCCAGTTTCGATAGTCGCCACATTTACGGCGATGAATTTCCTTGGCTTTACTTTGAACATGATGTCGTTGTTGGCCCTGTCGCTGGCTGTGGGGCTTCTCATAGACGATGCTATTGTTGTAATTGAAAATATATACAGGCATATGGACAAAGGCGAAACGCCGCTTGAGGCCGCGAAGAACGGGACGTCGGAAATTGGCCTTGCCGTGATGGCGACAACGTTTGCTATTGTCGTTGTATTCTTACCGGTAGCGTTTATGTCGGGAATCGTTGGGCGGTTTTTCTACCAGTTCGGCCTTACAATCGCTGTAGCGGTCCTTGTCTCGTTATTTGTCGCTTTTACATTGACCCCTATGTTGTCATCGAAATATCTAAAAAAAGAGAAGCCTCTTGTAAAAGGCTCGAAGAATCCGGTAAAAACAGCCCTTTTTTATTGGAACCGCTTTTTTAAGCGTTTCGGAGATGTCTACAGGCGTTTTTTAGGGTGGACTTTAAAACATAGAATTATCACTCTGGCCGCCGCCGCCTGTATATTTTTATTATCCATGTATCTTGGGAGTTTTCTCGGCGCGGATTTTTTGCCGAAATCGGATAGATCGGAAGTATATATAAGTTTTCAATCTATGGCCGGCTCCAGCCTTGAAAGAACATCCGATCTCGCGAGCCGGCTTGAAAAAAAGATTGCGGCCCAGAAAATTGTCAAATATCAACTCACGACAATCGGTGGCGAACAAACATCTATAAATGAAGGAAAAATCTACGTAAAGCTCGTCGAAAAAAACGAAAGAGATATTTCGGTATTTGAATTTGTAGATTTCCTAAGGGTTGAGCTTGCCAAAGTGCCCGGCCTGACAATAAGCGTAACTAATGAACCAAGCGACGGTGGAAGTTCACGCCAAGCGGAATATTCGATAAGAGGCCCTGAGTTTGATCGTATAAAAAGCCTTGCGTCCAATATGGAAATTATCCTCAAAGAAAAAGTTTCCGGGACGGTTGACGTTGATAACAGTGAAAAACAATCAAGGCCGGAACTTCAAATTGAAGTGGATAGAGAGATGGCGGACGATCTGGGCCTGAACCTTGCGGGAATCGGACTTACTGTCAGAAGCATGATAGACGGTTCTATCTCCGGCCGTTTTAAAGAGGGCAATGATGAATATGATATTGTGGTAAGATTAGCTCCCGAGTATAGAACCGATCTGGAGAATATTCGCAATATCAAAATAGCATCGTCTAAAAAAGTCGCCGGAGAAGACCTTTTTGTGCCTTTGCGGCAGGTCGCTGCCGTTTCTGAAAAGAAATCGCCTACGGAAATTAAAAGGTTTGATCGGCAGCGAGAAATCAGAGTTGGCGCTAACGCAGAGACAGGTTATTCGCTGGGCGATATTATAGACGCGGTAGCCATTCACAAAGATTCTTTGAATATAAGGCCCGGCTATACGGTTGCCCCGGTAGGGGAATCCGAGCTTATGGCCGAATCGTTTGCTGATATAGGCGTAGCGTTGGTTCTTGCCGTGATTTTCATCTACCTTCTATTGGCCTCTCAATTTGAATCCTTTATGGACCCATTCGCTATGGGAATGTCGTTAATTATGGCCCCGGTCGGGGCGATTATCGCCCTATTGGTATTTGGATCTTCCCAATCGATAATGTCAATGATCGGAATAATATTCCTAATGGGTTTGGTCACTAAGAACGCTATTCTGCTGATAGATTTTATCAAGCAAGCCAGGGCAAAGGGACTGGGCAGAACAGAAGCCGTTTTGCAGGCCGGTCCCATCAGGCTTCGACCGATTATGATGACATCTCTTTCAATGATCTTCGCTATGATGCCCATTGCTTTTGGAATAGGGCCCGGCGCGGAGTTCAGAGCGCCTATGGCGCAAGCGGTAATCGGCGGTTTGACATCTTCGACCCTTTTAACATTGATTATTGTCCCGGTTGTTTATACAATATTGGATGATATCGTGCTGTTTGTTACGGGAAAAAGAAAACAAGCAAAAATTTAGAAGGGAACCGTCAGCATTTCATTGGTGTTAGTGGATATATGCCCTCGATAAATTTCGATAGCCTCTCCGGAAGCTCAAAGCTGTTTCTCGATTTTATTTGCTGTTCAGATACGGCGTTTAAATATTTTAAATACGATTTCAAAAGCGTATCGTCATACATAAACGCCGCCGAGTGGATTGATAAATCATCCTATCAAAGAGAAAAAATCGCGGGCATTATCAAAAACGCGGCATCATCATTGAATTTTCCATCGCCTATAACTAAAAACATTAAGAAGCTGGCCGAACCGGATTCGCTGGTGGTATTCTCCGGCCAGCAGGTCGGTTTGATCCTGGGCCCTATGTATACGGTTATCAAAGCTCTGACAACATATAAGCTCGCTAAAAAGTTAGAGAATATGCTCAACCGTCCGGTGGTGCCTTGCTTCTGGATGGCAACCGATGACCATGATTTTGAAGAGATCAAAACAGTCAGATTGCTTGATAGGGCCGGTAAGACTGTTGAGGCCGCCTATAACCCGGCAACTATGCCTGATGACTTTCCGATGGCCGATGTTTTACTTGGAAATGGTCTTGAGGAATTCCTATCGAATATTAATGACAACCTGATTGAAACCGAATTCACTCCCGGCATAAAAAAGATTATTAGCAATAGATATCAAAACGGCTTCAGTATTTCATCGGGGTTCGCGGGAGTGTTTTCCGATTTATTGGGCGAATTTGGCATTGTGCCGGTTGATCCTAATTATCCGGGTATGAAGGAAATCTTCGCGCCGATATTCGAACAGGAAATCGAGAACCATAAGGAAATTTTCGAACAATTTGAATTGAGTTCTCAGGAACTTATTAATGCCGGATACCATAGGCAGGTGCATAAGGCAAAAGACAGCCTGAACCTGTTTTATAATGAAAACGGACGCGCCAATATCGTTTTTGAAAATAAAAAATTCAAATTACAGGGAAGAGACGCGCAATTTACTAAAGAGCAATTGCTCGAGGAATTAAAGTCCTCGCCGGAGAAGTTTTCTCCTAATGTTTGCCTGCGTCCTATCGCTCAATGTTTTGCGTTTCCTACAATATGCCAGGTCGTCGGGCCCTCGGAAGCTGCCTATTTTGCCCAGATCAGGCCGATTTTTAAGCACATGAATGTTCCCTGGCCGGTAATAAAGCCAAGAATGTTCGCGACTCTTATTGAGCCTCATATTAAGAAAATTATTGATAAACTGGGAATTGATTTTTCGTCTTTATATAACGATACCGACCATGAAATCAGCCGGGTAATAAAAGAGAATTTCCCGTCAGAAATTCAAGATAATGCCGATTCAATTAGAAAATCTATTGAAAAACCGCTTATTGAGTTGGCTGAATCTTTAAAAAATAAGGACCCTGAAAGCCGGCAGGTTTTAGAGCATTCCCGTAAGCGGGTCGATCATGAGCTTAACCATCTTTTCAAGAGGCTATTTACCACGCATAAAAAAAGGCATGATACAGCAATCGGCCAGATCCAAAAAGCCGCGAATTTTCTTTTTCCACAAGGAAAATTCCAGGAACGAGTGATTTCACCGATTTATTTTGCGAATAAATTCGGGCCCGACATTTTTAAAAGGCTCGAAGATGAGCTTGATATTGATGCCGTGGACCACCAGATATTCGAAACTTAATATGAAAGTCGGAATAGTATGTTACCCGGTAAAAGGCGGTTCCGGTGTTGTTGCCTCAGAACTCGGCCTTTCTCTATCTTCGATAGGAGTCGAGGTTCATTTTTTCTCTTACGCGCTTCCATTCCGATTGACCGGTTTCGATTCGAAATTTATTTTCCACGAGGTTGAAGTATCAGAATATCCGCTTTTTAAATATCCGCCCTACACATTATCGCTGGCCGCGAGATTGGCAGAAGAATCGAAGAGGGTGGGACTTGATATAATTCATGTCCATTACGCTATACCGCACGCCATAAGCGGTATATTGGCCAAACAGATTTTAGGCCGGAATGCTCCAAAATTGATAACAACTCTTCATGGTACGGATATTACTTTAGTAGGTCTTGATCCTGCATTTAAGGCTGTTACTAAATTCTCAATTGAAAGTTCTGACGCTCTTACAACGGTTAGCGAATATAGCCGTAAAAAAACATACGAATCATTTGGAATTAAAAAACAAATCGAAATAATCTCGAATTTTGTCGATACCGAGAAATTCCGGCCTGATCAGGATAAGTGTAACCGCTCTGAGTTTGCTTCAAAAGATGAAAAAATAATTGCCCACATGTCTAATTACAGGCCTGTCAAAAACACTCATGATGTTATTAGGATATTCGAAATTATTAATAAGAAAATTCCCTCTAAACTGGTTCTGATTGGAGACGGGCCGGACGCTCCCAATATTTTAGCATTAGCGGCGAGTATGGATTTAAAGGACAGGGTTATATTTCTGGGAGGGCAGGATTCGGTTGAATCGGTACTATGCAAAGCTGACCTTTTCCTGCTTCCATCGGCATCGGAGGCTTTCGGGCTGGCGGCGCTCGAGGCTTTGGCCTGCGGCGTTCCGGTCGTAGGTTCAATTGTCGGAGGATTGCCGGAACTTGTCAAAGATGGAGAAAATGGTTATCTTGAAACAATAGAGGATTTTGAGGCAATGGCAGAAAAATCTATTAAGATATTAATGAATGATGAACTTCAGCAAAAGATGTCAGAGAGCGCTCGCAAGCTTGCGGTCGAGAAATATGAAACCAAAAATATTATTAAAAAATATTATTCGTTTTATGAGAAGGTTCTATCTAATGGCCGATGACAAATTAAAATTGGACGTTCTTGCTATTGCCGCGCACAGGGATGATACCGAGATTGTAAGCGGCGGGACAATAATTAAGCTTATTGATATGGGATATGACGTTGGTATTCTCGATCTTACAGCAGGAGAGTCCGGCTCAAGAGGCAATGCTGAAACTCGAAAAAGCGAAGCTGAGTGCGCCTCAAGAGTGATGGGGTTGAAGTACAGGCATAATCTTGGGTTCCCTGACGCAGGCCTTTATGACACTCAAGAAAACGCGTTAAAACTTGCGGAAATAATCAGACAAACCAGGCCAGAGCTTGTGATATTGCCGTACTGGAAACAAAGACACCCTGATCATTCAACCGCGGGCCAGATCGGCTACAGAGGCTGTTTTTTAGCCGGGCTTGGCAAGATGCCGATAGAAGGAAAACCTCATCGCCCCCGAAAGATAATTTATTCATCATCGTTCCATGAAGACACTCCCTCATTCGTAGTTGACATCACCGATCAATTCAAGCGCAAGTGCGAAGCGGTTGCCTGCTACAAAACGCAGTTCGAGGAAAAAACGGACCAGCGCGAGGTTTACCCGCCCGCCCGCAATATTTACGATTATATGGAGGTCAGAAATCGGCAATACGGCTATATGATCGGCGTTTGCTACGCGGAATGTTTCATACAAAAAGAGAAAATGAGCGTTGACGATCCTTTGAAATTGCCCGGAAAATCTATCTGACCATTTTTCTTGATAAAAAAACCATATATTGCTATACTGGAATCGGAAGAGGATGGGGTCTGGTGGCTCCTGCGGCCTTCAAAGCCGTTGGCGGTCGGTGTTCCCGCCCGCGGGAGGTTCGATTCCTCCCCCTTCCGGTGATTAAAATCAGCCTAACTTCTTGAACCGTATAGCATAACAGTAATCGTGGTAGGATCTTAGCAAAATTGGAATAGAGCGTAACTATGGGTACTTCTTGGTAGCGTAAGGCCGTTTTGGTCACGATTTGGTCACCTTTTTGGTCTGATAAATTTACTTTACATTAAGAATTTGAAAATAATCTCTATATTAATTACTTTGGGAATTTATATTTGTAGCTAAAAAAGGCGCTTATGAAATCGCCCTTTTTAATGTTATGGATTTTTTATAGCTTTTCTATAGCTTCCCGGTTTTGAGTCGGGTGAAGATGGACATAAATCATTGTTGATTCGATGTCGGCATGTCCCAAGAGTGCTTGCACAACGGGCAAAGGCACGCCATTCTTAACCAGCCTGGTTCCAAAGGTATGCCTGAGGCGATGATGACTTCCTTTCAATCCAACTTGGCGTAGTAGCTCTCTGAACTCATTTGACGGGCTGTTGTTTCCGCATTTTGGTCCTCGACCATCGTTTCTCGGAAATACATATAAGCTGGAAACTGTTTCGTTTCAGCATAAAGTGGACACGAATTGCTTGCCTGTTATTCCCCAGCTTTTGACTTTATCACTAAATTCAGCGGTGTA